>JAFRLP010000139.1 GCA_017431185.1 Victivallales bacterium
CCAACTCTACCTCTATCTTGATGAACCTCGCGGGGTGACGGATGATTGTGCCTGTGTCCCGATGTCATGGCGGGGGGCTGTGGTGCCTGGACGCAATGCCCGCTGCCTTTGCACAGGAAATCCGGAGGTATTGAACGGATTGCGTCAGGCGGTCAAAAGAGTGTTCACGGAAGTCCCTGAGCTTGGCGGTGTGTTCTGCATTACCCACAACGAAAACCCCACCCATTGCTGGTCAAGGGCCACGCCCGAAGAGCCGACGGACTGCCCCGTGTGCCGAGCCAAGGGCATTGTCAAGACCATTGCGGAGGTTGTTGAGGCCATTGCCAGTGGTGTGCATGAGGCAAAGCCGACGGCACGTGTGCTGGCGTGGAATTGGGATTGGCTTCAACCATGGGATCTGGAAATCATCCGCAGTCTTCCGAATGACGTCACGTTGATGTGTACAAGCGAGAACCGCCGTGAAACGTTGGTGGGCGGGATTCCAGGCGTAATCGCGGACTACTCCATCTCCAAGCCTGGACCAGGGCCGACCGCTCTGCGGTGTTGGCAGGCGGCGCAAGAACGCGGTTTGCCGATTGCGGCCAAAGTCCAGGTGAACAACTCCTGGGAGTTGTCTGCCGTTCCGTATATTCCCGTGCCTGGTCTGGTAGAGGAGCATCTGGACAATCTGCGTCATCTGGGCATACAGGATTTCATGTTGAGCTGGTCACTTGGTGGATACCCAGGGGGGAATCTTGCCTTGCTGGTGCGTCCCAAGAAGGAATTGTACAGGGAGTGGTTTGGCAGGGCGGCCAATCTCGTGCTGTCTGCCTGTGCCTGCTTCGAGTCAGGCTTTCGGCATTTTCCGTTCAACCAGAATTATATGCTATATCGTGGCCCTCACAATCATGGCCCTGCCAATCTGTTCCATGCCGACCCGACGGGATATAAATCCACCATGGTCGGCTTTTCATACGACGATTTGAAAACCTGGCGGGGCATCTATCCCGAGGCGGTCTTCGAGACGGAATACGAGAAACTGTGTGAGTATTGGCAGACGGGATTGAAGGCCTTGGAATCGGCTGGCCAACTGCTTGAGGAAAACACGAAGCGGGCCTTCAAGGACCTGTCAAGCATGGCCAAAACTGCGTATTGCCATTTCCGCAGCACCTATCTGCATATACGGTTCATCAGGTACCGCGATGCAGGCCAGTGGGGACGGGAGATGCGGCAGGTCCTTCAGGAGGAAATTGAGGTCACTCAGGAACTGCTGGGACTGGTTCGTCAGGATTCCAGGCTGGGGTTTGAGGCAAGCAACCATTATTCCTACACCGAACAGATTCTTCTGGAAAGCATTCTCTGCTGCCACTGGATATTGGAGCACCGCTGTGCACTCCAATGAAACACAGCGTGTTTCGTGGGGTGTGTTGACGGCGGCGAACCGCATATCGTCATCCTGGCAGCGGAATGGTTGACTCCCTGACTTCGAGTCGCATCGGAAAACGGAATGAACGGTCTTTCTGCGCGGGATGGTGGATTTTCCAAAGCAGTTTGCGCAGGGCAAACATGCCCAGTTTCTCCAACTGCTCATCCAGGGAGGTTAGTTGGGGAATCGTGACAGTGCCCAGCTTCAGTTTGCCATAGCCTATCACGGAGATGTCCTCGGGAATGCGAAGACCCGCCAGCCGCAAGAACATGATGGCGTTTAACGCCACATAGTCGGAGACGCAGAATATGGCCTGACAGGGGCGGGAAAGAAGTTCCTGGATATTCGAGCAGGCAGAGGGCTGGGGCAGACCCAGTTCGTCCGCCCCTTTCTGGTACTGCTCCAGAATGTGCTGGCTCCATGTCCGAAAACCTTCAGTGTCCGCTAGGACAACTGTGTCTTTTCGGCCAAGGCTGGCCATGTGGAGCAAGGCCTGGCGGCAGCCATCCGCCTGGTCGGAGGTGACTCGAAGGCCGAAATCTGGGTCGTTGGAACCAGCAGCAATGCACAAGGGGATTTCATATTTGGCCAGTCCATCATGAAGCTGCTGATGCAATTGGGTGCTGGACCAATCGTAGGTGATGACGCCAGCCACACGCTGTCCGACGCACTGTTCCACGACCTTTTGGGAAGACGAGAGCATCGGGAAAAGCTTGGGCAGGTAGCCATGCATGGCGGCCTCCATGGAGACACCGTACAGAAATCGTGCCGTGAACTCACTGGCGATGGCTGGCAGAATGACGCCAATGATGCTGGAGGTTCCCGTGCCGAAGGAGTGTGCCACCTCATTCCGCAGATAACCCATCTCCTTGGCCAGTTTGCGGATGCGGGCACACATGGCCTCGCTGATTTTTCGCTCTTTGGCGTGGCCATTCAGAACAAAGGAGACTGTGGCGTGGGAGACGCCTGCCGCCGTTGCTATGTCTTTGATGGTAATCATTGAAAAACAGAAGACGAAAAAAACTACGCCATTGGCAGACGGCAGGAGTGGTGCTTGAAATTCGGAGTCTTGGGGGCGGTTGATCGGTCGTAGGATATCCCAACCAGAATGAGGTTCCCCTGGTAATGTTCCAGGCGGGACGGATAGTCCTTCCGCAGAATCTGCTCTATCGCCGTGTCAGAACCCTGGCTGTGCTTGAGTTCGACGAGGATGGCGGGCCGTCCAGGACTCTTGGGAAGATACACCAGGTCTGCGTAGCCTTTGCCAGTGTCGAGTTCGGTGATGACAGTGTGCTCGTCCTGCGCCTTGTAGCAGGCGAGCCGCACGTCGTAGGAGAGCGCCGCCTCGGAGTTGTAGGTGCGGTTGCCGGCGTCACGGTATTCGCGGAACACGGCGTCCCATTCGTCAATCAGCGCGACGAATTGTCTTTGTGTGCGAGCGTACGCC
>JAFRLP010000140.1 GCA_017431185.1 Victivallales bacterium
GGTCGCCAAGACGGGACGCACGGAGGTCATCCAGGACGTCCGCAAAGACCACCGTTTTCTGAACCGCACCAAGTCCCGCGGGGTCAATGACCCGCTTTCGTTCATCTGTGTGCCGCTTATCCACCATGGGCAGGTGGTGGGCACGCTCTCCGTGGACAGGGATATCCAGGACGACACGGGGATTCTGGCGAAGGATGTGGCTTTCCTCGAAATCATTGCCAACGTGGTGGCGGAGGCCGCCGCCATGCTGCGCGAGGAGTGCGCCGAACGCGAGGCCCTTCAGGAGGAGAATCGTCGGCTGCGCAGTCTCCTCCCTGACAAGCCTGGGAACTTTGTCGGCAACAGCAAGGAGATGCGCAGTGTCTATGAGCAGATTCGTCAGGTCGCCCCCAGCGACGCGACTGTCCTGCTGCGCGGCCCCAGCGGCACCGGCAAGGAACTGGCGGCCAGAGCCATTCAAGCCATGTCGGGGCGCAGTGAGCGGCCTCTGGTGATCTGCAACTGCGCCGCCCTGCCTGAAACGTTGGTCGAGTCCGAGCTGTTTGGTCACGAGAAGGGGGCCTTCACCGATGCCCGCGAGAGACGCATCGGTCTCGCCGAGGCCGCCAATGGCGGAACTCTGTTTCTCGACGAAATAGGAGACCTTTCCCTGAATGTCCAGGTGAAACTGCTCCGTTTCCTTCAGGAACGGACATTCATGCGCATCGGCTCAAACGAGGTGCTCAAAAGCGATGTGCGGTTCATCGCTGCCACCAGCCGTAATCTGGAGGATTTGATGGCGCACAAACTTTTCCGCGAAGACCTGTACTACCGAATCTCGGTTTTCCCCATTCATCTGCCTTCCTTGACGGAACGCTCCGAGGACATTCTTCCGCTGGCTCAGCATTTTCTCTCGCAGATGAACGCCAAATACGGCAAGAACATCACCACCATCTCCTCACCCGCAGCCAATCTCCTGCAATCCTACGCCTGGCCTGGCAATGTGCGCGAACTGGAGAACTGCATGGAACGCGCTGTCCTGACGGCCAAGGATGACACCATCCACTACTATAATCTGCCTCCGACAATGCAGACGGAGGCTTTCCCTGGAGAGGATTTCCAGGACGAGCAGCGGCTCTCCTTTGAAAAGCAGGTCACTGCCGCATCCAGGCATATTCTGGAGAATGCCCTGAAACGCCATAACGGCAACCAGGCCGCCGCGGGACGGGAACTCGAACTCTCCCCCCGCATGATGAACTACCATCTCAAGAAAACTGGCCTGAGGTAGCGTTGGAGGGGCAGTGTTTTGTCCATGATTTGAGCCTGTTCGGACGTCCCCCAGTGTCCGTATGCGTTTGATGGTTCAGAAGGTTTCTCTGCGCTTTCTTCCTTGTGGCGCGGCAGGCCCGCGCAATCAACACGTTGGATGGTTTGTTGTCCATTTGCGAACCGCAGATTGAACCACGCCAAAAAGGTATTATGTTATGGTAGTAACGCACATCCGGAGGTCTCGCCCATGCTTCAACCCATCTCCATCGACACCAGCTCCTTTCCCGAAATCCGCCGCAAGGGCTGCGTCTATGTGGACAAGACCGCCTATTTCCATCGGCTAGCCACCGGCCCCAACTCCTGCTTCTTCCTGGCGCGTCCTCGACGCTTCGGCAAGTCGCTGATGCTCTCCACCCTGAAGGCCATCTTCGAGGGCAGAAGGGAGCTGTTCGAGGGCCTTGCCCTGGAGAAGACGGACTGGGCGTGGGAGAGATACCCCGTGCTGCACTTCGACTTCAGCTTCTCGTCGACGTCCACCTCGGCGGAGGCCTTTGAGAGGAGTTTCCCGAACACGGTTTCAGGCGTCCTGGCGGAGTCTGGCTTCAAGTATGACCCTCGCAAGTCTCCGTCCGACAATTTCGGCAACGCCATCGACGGTCTGTCCAGGGCGAATGGCGGCCAGGGCGTGGTCATCCTGATTGACGAGTACGACGACCCCGTGGCCCGTCTCCTGCACAAGCCTGACGAGGCAGGCAAGGTCCGCGATTCGCTCGCCAGCTTCTACGGCCAGATGAAGGGCCGCACGGAGAAAATCCGCTTCCTGATGATCACTGGCGTCTCCAAGTTCACCAAGATGTCGGTCTTCTCCGCCCTCTCGAACCTCATCGACCTCTCCCTCAAGGACGAATGCGCCACCATGCTGGGCTACACCGAGGAGGAGCTGGACCGCTTCTTCGACGGACATCTCCGTGCCCATGCGGAGATGATGAAGCTCTCCTACGCCGACTACCGCGCGGAGCTGAAGCGCTGGTTCAACGGCTACCGCTTCGGCCGGCAATGCCCGACCACGGTCTACAACCCAGTGTCCGTGGGCAATAATCTCGCCTATCCAGAAATTTTTTTCCAGCCAGGCTGGGCCGACACTGGCAAGGCCTCCATGCTGATGAACTTCCTCAAGAGGGGGGAGTATCTGTCATGCGACCTGGACGGGGAAATCAAAGTGCGCGAAGCATCGTTCGACGTGACCGACCTGCGCAATCTGAAGACCATCCCGATGCTCTACCAGGCAGGATATCTTACCCTCGCTGACTTCGATCCCCGCACGCGCTTCTATGCCCTGCGCGTGCCGAACGAGGAGGTCCGCGAGGATCTCGCTACCCTGACCACGGCAGTCATCGCGAACCAGGACGCCTACTGGGTGGCCACGCTTGGCGAAAAGCTTCTGTCGGGGGAATGGAGGGCCTTCTTCGTCGGCCTCAAGGCGCTCTACGCGGGCATGCCCTACGGCCCGTCCGAGGCCAGCGTCCAGGAGTACTCCTTCGAGCGCGTGCTGCTGACGCTCCTGCGCTCCCAGGGCATCCA
>JAFRLP010000009.1 GCA_017431185.1 Victivallales bacterium
AACGTCGGCTCGATGGGGCACGCCTCCTCCGTCGCCTTGGGCATTGCCCTGGCGCAGCCCAATCGGCGGGTTGTGGCTCTGGACGGAGACTCCGCCGCCATCATGCACCTGGGCGCACTGACGATGGTCAGCAAGCAGTCAGTCCCCAATTTCCTCCATGTCGTGCTCAACAACGGTGCGCACGAATCGGTCGGCGGACAGCCTTCGGCTGGTCACCTCGTGGACTTCACGGCCATTGCCCGCGCCTGCGGCTACGCCACCCCGTCAGGCCCTGTGGAGACCCGCGAACAACTGGTCAGTGCGCTGCCGGAACTGCTGAACGCGGGGCGCGCCGCCTTTGTGGATGTCCGCATCCATCGCGGACTCCGCGGCAAACTCCCGCCCATTGTATTTGACCATCGCGAGGCAATTGATTCTCTCATCAAAGAGCTGAACGGCTGACCCATTGGAGACATGAACATGAACAGCATGGACAAAACCAGGGAATTTCTCAAATCCATCGGTCTGCCTGGCGGAGACGCCTACGACCTGCCCACTTCGCCCAAGCGCTTTGCGGATGGCGGACAGTTCCGCTTCGAGGTGCCCGGCATACAGGGACCAAAGGCCATGAAGGCGCTGCTGGAGGCGATGGACAACTACGGGCTCTACCTGCATCGCGTCACCCAAACCCAGGGCATCATGCGCCTGACGGACGAGGAGATCGCCAAGATGGTCGAGATGGCCCGGCAGTGGCAGACCGACCTGATTCTCGCGATTGGGCCGCGCGCCACCACGGACACCTCCGCCTCCGTCAACACCGAGGAGGGCGTGCGGATGGGCTACCGCCTGCGCGGACAGGAGCAGATTGTGCGGGCCATCGAGGAGGTCAAGCGCGCCTCCCGCCTGGGATGCCGCGGCTTTCTGGTCTATGACGAGGGGTGCCTGTGGGTTCTGAACCAGATGCGGCAGGCGGGCGAACTTGCCGCTGACTGCCATTTCAAGGTCTCCGCCCACACTGGCCATGGCAACCCCGCCTCCGCCAAACTCCTGGAGAACATCGGGGCGGACTCCATCAACCCTGTGCGTGACATCCAGCTCCAGATGCTGGCGGCCATGCGGCAGGCGATAGACTGCCCGATTGACATCCACACGGAGAACCCGAAATCGACAGGCGGCTTCATCCGTCACTACGAGGTGCCGGAGATGATACGGATTGCCGCGCCCATCTACCTGAAGACAGGCGGTTCCGTGGCCGCCACCCACAGTTGGGACACCACCGAAGACGACGCCCGCAAGCGCGCCAAGCAGTGCTCCCTGGTCAAGCGGATGATTGACGAGTACTACCCTGAGGCCGTCTGGTCCCCCCGTGGCAGTCTGGACAACGGCAACATCAAGGTGGTGGAAAAATGAGGCATCACCGTTACAATCCTGGGTTTCAGTTTGTGGTGGAGCCCGAGGATTTCGACAAATACACCGACCGCGAACTCCTCCAGTATTGCCTTGGCGCCACGATGTACATGCCTGGCGTCAAGGACTTCGCGCCCAAGATTCTGGCAGGGGGGATGCCTGGGCTGACCACCATCGTGCTCTGCTTCGAGGACGCCTGCCCGGAAGCCAGGGTGCCGGAGGCCGAGGCCAATGTCCATCGGCTGCTGGACACCATCTCCACCGCTGTCGAGGAGGGCAGGCTGGACAAGGGGCTGGTGCCGCTCATCTTCGTGCGCATCCGCAATCTCGCGCAGTTCAAGCATTTCAGCGAAGGGCTGACCTCGCATCAGGTCAAATCCCTGTGCGGAATCAACTTCCCGAAATTCAACGCCGAGAATGGCTACGAGTACTTCTCCTATCTGCAGGACTTGAATGAGCGGTTTGGCGAGGTGCTCTACGGCATGCCCATCATTGAGGACCCCGAAGTCGCCTACAAGGAGACACGGCTGGCGGAACTCTGCGGCATTCGGAAAATCCTTGACAAGTACCATGACCTGGTATTGCAGGTGCGAACGGGCGCCACGGACTTCTCCTCGGTGTTCGGGGTGCGGCGCGGAGTCGATTACTCCATCTACGACATCCTCACCGTCCGTGAATGTCTGTCGGACATCCTGAACATCTGCGGACGCGACAACGCATACGTCATCTCCGGCCCCGTGTGGGAGTATTTCCGCGCCCCCAAGGAGCTGATGTTCGAGGACTTGCCTCGCCATGGCCTGGAGGACTACCTGATGAAGCGGCTGCCCATCGTCAACAACGAAATCGACGGACTGCTTCGCGAGGTCATTCTGGACAAGGCGAATGGCTTTGTCGGGCGCACGGTCATTCACCCATCCCACGTCAAATTCGTCAATGCGCTGATGGCGGTCACCCGTGAGGAGTACGATGACGCCAAGATGATTCTGGAGCATTTCAATGCCGGCGTGCTCAAGGGAGTCGGAGCAAACAAGATGAACGAGGTGAAGCCGCATGCCAATTGGGCCAGGAAAATCCACAGCCGCGCCCGTGCCTTCGGGGTCATCGAGAACGAGGGCGCGTATGTCCGCCTCTTCGCAGGACAGCCGCAGTGATCGTTACTATCCAGAACCCCAGGCTACTTCAATCCGCGAGGCCTGAAGGCCTCGCGGGCAGGTTGGGGTCTCACGCTTGGCACGGCAGACTCAAATGGCAAATCTGAGGCTGCGCATGTCAAAACAGGTGGGGTTCTGAACAGTTACCAGTGATCAAAGATTCATTGTTTACCCATGCCAATAGAACTTACTACTCCAATCACCGAACAGCAGGCGGCGTCGCTCCAAGTGGGGGACGCCGTGCTCATCAGCGGAAGCATCTTATGCGGGCGGGACGCTGTCCTGCCCCGAATTGTGCGCTTGACGGAGGCCCGTCAGTGGGATGACTCCCTGGCGGACTTGCGCGGCTCGGTGATTTTCCATACGGCGGTCAGCCCTGCCGGCGTGGGACCGACCTCCAGCAACAAATTGGAGATTGAAAGCAGCATCGCGCCTCTGTCAGCGGCGGGCGTAAAACTGCATTTGGGCAAGGGAAAGATAGGACAGGCGACCATCGAGGCTTTGGACAAGTGCAATTCAGTGTACGCTGTGGTTCCGCCAGTCACGGCGCTGTTGGGTGCAAAAACCTTGGAACAGCGTCTGGTGGCCTTTCCTGAATTGGGCATGGAGGCCCTGTATGAACTGAAGGTCGTTGGCTATCCTGCCATCATCGCGGCAGCGCACGGGAGGAGCATCTATGGCTGAGCATTTCAACTTTGACACTGTTGTCGCGCAGGTGCGGGATACTCTGGTCACGGCCGGCTCGACGTTCCGTGAAGACAAGAAAGTAGCCTATCGGAACGCCATTGCCCAGGAAAGCAATCCCCAGGCCAAATGGGTGCTGGAGACCATCCTGGAAAACGCGGAAGCCGCCGAAAGGAACCGTAGTCCCCTCTGCGACGACACGGGCATTCCGCATCTGGTTTTGGAAATCGGCTCCGAGGCTAGCGTCTCCGGGCGTTTTCTGGATGCCATACAGCAAGGAGTCAAGGAGGGGTTGACCGCCCTGCCTGGCCGTCCCATGGGCATCATGGGCGATGACGCGCATCGCATCGACCAGTCAGGGGGACTGAATCCCGAAAGCAGCGGCGTGCTTCCGTCGCCCATTCTCCTGCGTCGTTGCAAGGGGAATGCCTTGCGGCTGCATATCCTGATGTTCGGTGGCGGCCCAGCCATTCGAGGCAAGACATACCGTGTGTTCCACAAGCACAGTGTGCCGGTTGTGCTGGACGAAATCGTCAAATGGGGCTGCGAGGCGGTCGCCCAGTTGGGTTGCTCGCCCTGCACGCTCGCCGTGGGCGTCGGGCGCAGTCATTTTGAGGCGGCCTCCATGATGCTTCTGGCCCAAGTGGAGGGGCGGTATGATGTGCAGTCGGACATGGAACAGGAGATTACCCGGCGCGTGAATGAGGCGGACATCGGCCCGCTGGGCCTGCATGGCCGAACCAGTGTGCTGGCCACGTTCCTCAAGGTCGGTCCGCAGCGCGCCAGCGGCGTGCGCATCGTCTCCCTGCGTCCCACCTGCTGCTTTGAGCCGCGTATCGCCACCGTAAGTTTCTCGTAACGGCGG
>JAFRLP010000141.1 GCA_017431185.1 Victivallales bacterium
GAGACCTGCCGCTTCTGCTCAAGGTCGCAGACTCGATGCCATGCTCGGGAATCCCGTGGCTTGGCGGGAGGAAACTGGAATTTTCAGGAGCCACGGTCTCGTGATTTTTAGGGTGGATTATTTGCCGTGAAAATCTGTGATTCATCGTTGGTCATGATGATTTCCGCATCCGCAGGGTTCGCGCCCTCGAATTCGAACGCGGTTTCGACCTCCTCGCTGCCGGCATTCACCAGCAGAAGCACTTTCCGTTGGCCGTCCGATGCGCCGCAGACCACGATCTGCTCATGGTCGGACGATGCGCGGACCTGCTGCTTGAGACGATAGGCGTCATCGAACATCTTGAACGGAAAATAGGCCAAATATGGTTTCCAGGTGTCCGGGTTGAAGAGACCGCTGAATTTGCTGCTTCCGATTCGGGCGTCATAGTAATTGAGCATCCAGGTCTGGGAACAGTTCTGCATTTTGAGCATCATCTCCAGGACTTTTGCCGCTGCCATGGCAGTTTTGCGCTCCTTCGGGAAATACCAGGTGGTGTTCCATTCGTTCTGGATGTCCAGAGTTCTGCCGAAACCGTACTTTTCCAGCAGCCGACGTACCATGAAGGAGCTTTTCACCGTCCGCTCTGGAGAAACATAGCTGTGCCAGGAGAAGAAGTCCAGCGGAGCGCCTTCCCTGCGGACATGCTGGAGGAACTGGTGCGCGAACCGATGGACGCCTTCCGGACGGGTTTTCGGGGGATCGGTTTTCATTTCCAGGTCGCTCTCTTCAAAATGGTGGAATCCCCAGGAGGAATAGCCGCCGATCTTGATGGCATCCCCGAAACATCCTTTCAAGTGCTTGGCCGCAGTCACGTATAGTTCGCAGAACTGTTCTGGCGTGCCGCGCCACATGAAGGATTTGCCGCCCTCGAAGAATGCATCGTCCGGCTCGTTCCAGATTTCCCAGAAACGGATGTTGTAATGGAACCCGTCTGCCCAGCCTTCATTGTAATGACGGATGATGTGCTCGCAGATCCGCGCCCACTTGGCAAAGTCCTTGGGCGGGAAGATATGCCAGGCCTTGATTTCTGGATAATTCTCAATGGTCACCCCAAGACGGTAGAATGGCTCGACGCCCTGTTGGACAAGAGCGCTGATGATGACATCCGTGAAACCAAACACGTAGGAGGACGGATCATTTTCATCCGCATCGAAATCAGGAAACACATTGGGGATGTCAACAAACCTGTTGCTTCCGAATGCTCCCTGTACATCATGGAGACGTGAAAAGGGGATTCCCGCCTCGCCGAGGTAATGCATCAGGCTGTCATTGGTCTGCATCATCGGTGGCTGGCCGACCCCGTGCATCGGCCGCATCTCTCCTGTCGCGGAGTTGAAGTCCGCAGTCACTTTTGCCGTTCTTTCTGTCGTCATGTCAATCCTTTACCAAATCAGTTCAAAAGCCTCGAAGTTAAGGTATCCTTTCCCGCCGGCCAACGAGTAGTTTTCCAGATTTCCATCCACCATCCGATTTCGCCCGATGTTGAAGCGGGACGTCGGCTCGCCATCGCCGAAGACCGTGATGGGGATGGCCGCTTCAATCCAGGCGGTTTTCTCGTCAATCCTGGTTCGGCATTCCACGGATGCCAGCTTTTGTCTGGGGGAACCGACTTTGCTGTCGCTGCACCATTCCTGGTAGCTGTCGCCCGTTACCGACCAGATGAAATGGGTGAAGGCGGTTTTGCTGTCGCGGTTGCGGATATAGAGTTCAATTCCGTCTGCAAACCAGACTTTTCCCACTGAAGGGCCGGTGAAACCCTTCTCTGCCGGTTCTTGCAGTTCCGCCAGGAGATAGAGGAATCGTTCATCCCGGAACAGTCTGACTTTGGTAGCCGGAGCCTTGATTCCAGCCGCATTGAGACGGTAAAAGGTGTCAAGGATCGGTGCATTTTGCCAGACCGGCTCATCGCCCTTGCCGTCGATGGTGATTTCGTCCTTTCCCCTCGGCAGTTCGACTTTCCTGAGTTCAGCGTTTTTGCCGCCCCGTACAAAATAGGGTTTCGCGACACTGGCGTTTTGCGGAAGTTGCTCGGTTGTCTCCAGTATTTCCGCCTGGAAATGCCGGTCAGGCTTGAACATCGACCAGAGCAGGCTGAAATAGACCTTGCCGTTCCACGTTGCCGGCGCACCGAGTTCCTTCAGGTCCAGCCAGAAAACCTCTTCCTGCTTTCCGCTGACGGCAAAATCGGAGACCGAGGCGATGACATCCGGAACACGCTGCGCCCCCCAAGCTGGTTTTTTTCCCTTGAAACGGTCGGTTGTGCTGCCGCCGGTTCCAGCCAGAACCCGTTTTACATATTCCCCGCTGCCATCTGCGAAATCAATGACCAGACCGAAGAAGGCGGCTGGATTTTCCCAACGGATATGCGGCATTTTCTTTCCGCCGGCTCCGATGCCATTGATGCAGAAATACCAGAGATTGCCTTTCAGACGGATTTTTGCATAGCGTTTGAGGTCACATTCAAAACCGGCGGCCAGGTATCCCCAGTGTGTGCTGGGCATGGGGTTGACCTCAAGGCGCACCGTCCGCCTTGCCGGGTCGGCCGTAGCGGTTCCAGAATTCTCCACAACGGATGAATGCCATCCATCTCCGGAATCGGAAATCTGTTTTTGCGGTGCAAGGAAAGTCCAGCGGCCCACTTTCGGCACACCCTGCTTCAGGTCGAATTGTGCCTCGGCAAGTTTCTTGCCTGCCGCATCGTAGGCAGCGGCGGAATACGTACCGCCTGTAACACCGGACGGCACCGCGATTTTCGCATTTGCCCCAGTCTTGCTCCACACCATGTCGCCTGCATTGGTGACTGCCAGCAGGGCATTTTCCACGGCAGGCGTCAGGGACAGCTCCAGTATCTTACCAGACTTTTGGACTGTCAGGCGGTAATCTGCCGGAGGTGCGGATTCTGCCTCCGCATAATTCACGCGGATGCCGTTTTGCCCTTTGGAAACCGGGATAAGCACCAGACGGGTTCCGGCGTCCGCCGCCAGATTGTAATGGACCGCCTGGCCGTTGACAGTGACGGAACGGACTGTCTTCTCCTTTGGAATCAAGGCCGCAATTTCGGCGGAAGTGCGCTCGGATGAGACTTCCAGTTCCAGATCTCCCTGCGGTGCAAAGGCTCCGGAGACCCGGACCCCCAGCGTGTCATCCAGCCAGAGCTGATTGCGCAGTTCATCGACGCTGTAAACCACTGCAGGGGTCTGTGTCACATACCAGAGTTTGAGTTGGTTGCCTGGCAGCTCAAAAGTTCGTTCAACACGCTTGCTCCAGGGAGTTGAACCCAGGTATTCCGGCTCCACGATGAAATCGCTGGCCCAGCGCGAGGCTCGGTAATTGCTCTCACGTTCAGGTTCCCCCAGAAGTCCCTTGTGGAGCTTGTGGTCGCGCAAAGAAAAACACCAATGATGGATTGGACGGTCCGGGACGGTCAGACCCAGCGGGGCGGCGTCTGCGGACACCTTTTGGCGGATGGTTCCCGCTTCGTGGTTTTTCAGGAAAAGCCAGCCAGAGGCCCCGAAGGTCAGCGGCATGGCCTCCAGGGATTCCGACGGGGCATGGCGCCAATTGGGCATGAGGTTGGCATTGACCAGTTTTGCCCAGCGGCTCTGATGCCAGGCGCTGATGAGCGCCGCATCCAGTCGTCGGTCGCTTGACCCGCCGAAAGCCAGTCCCAGACCGATTCCGACTGCATACTGGCGGTAGGCCGTGTCAACCGCGCCTGGCAACCAGTAGATGTAAAGCGGGTTCACCAGAGAATCCGCCCTCTGCCAGAGTTTGAATTTCATCATCCAGGTTGCGCCATCGCGCCAGTTGGTCGTAATCAGGCCGCCGAAACTTTCCAGGAATCCGAAATCGGCCACGGGATATTGGGGATTGTTGCAGAAGAAGGAACGTTGCGGGTTGTCCTTCTGGATGGCGGTGCGCACCCGGCGCAACACCCTGTCCCAGGCATCCGGCGGGTTCATCCGCATATTGTACCAGTCCACGGTGGCGGAGGAGCCGCCGCCGTCCAGATACCAGATGTCATGGCCGTAGCGGTTGATGAACCTGGTCAGGGAATCCACCAGTTCATCGGCGGACTCCGGAATGCTGACCAGGCGGGTGTAGTTGATGCCGCACCCCGGAAAGAAGGAAAGCTCTTTGCCATCGACATCCTTGGTGATGAACCATTCTGGATGTTTCTGGAACAATTCGCTGGTCTTGGAGGTGCTCCACAGCCAGGTGTATTGCCAGATTTTGGCATTGGGCACACTGCGGTGGATGGCTTCATTGCGCTCGCGCATCCCGTCGGCGCTCATGCGTCCGCCGAAAAGATTGCGGACATCCCCGCTGACCGGAAAATCGCCCCAGTTGAAGTCGCTGTCCCATGCGCCATACACGATGTGCCCTTCGCGGATGAGGCTTGCCATGTGTTCCACATAGCGCTTGCCATTGGTGCCGAAAAGGCCGTCCCATCCCTGGGAGATGTACATGCGCCACATCTTCAGCCATTCCGGCCGTTTGATGGCGCTGTAATACTCTCTCACCTCGTTTTGTGCCAGATAGCGGTCAAAGGCCTGCGTGACATCCCCCGGCGCAACCAGGACATGGGTGGTGACGGCGCCCTTGGAGCCGGGGCGGTCCAGCAGCCAAATGCCGTCGGAGAGGCGGAAACCAGTGGCGGTGAACACGGTGGCACGGGAATCAAACAGCTCCACCGAACCGGTGCTGGCGCCCAGGTGGGTGTATTCATCGTTGTAACGGTGGCGATAGGCAAGAATGGCGGTTTTTTCCCTCGGATTCTCAAAGACGAGAGTCGAATTGTTCAATGCGGGAAAATCGAATGCCACCTCGGAAGCGAACTTATGTTGCATCGTGTGACCGGTTCCCCAGGTCTCGTAGAGCCCAGGCGCCCGAAAATCCTTCGGAAACACCACTGCCAGGGCTGAATAGGCGATTCTCTTTTCATCCATTCCGTATTCAAGCTGGACACGGCGCGCGAAATTGCCATTGGCGAAAAACCACTTTTCGGAACACGACACGCCGGACAGAGCCGGATTTTCGAGCAGGACTCTCA
>JAFRLP010000142.1 GCA_017431185.1 Victivallales bacterium
ACGCCTGTTCCAGCATGGCCTTGAGCGCCGAATCCCGCACGTCCGATGTCGCCTGGCTGACAGTGCCATCGTCTCGGGCATTGCTCCGTTTCAACTCGTCCTCCCATGCGATGAAGGCGTCCAGCAGCCGGTTTCCGTGTTCGACCGTCCCCTTCTTGTCCTTGTCCTCTACCGCCTGTCGGAAAGCGGAAAGTTCAGGTGATGTAGCCTCGGCAAAGCGAGTGTCCTGCATGGCGGCGGCGAGATGCTGTTCCATGGCAGCGGGAAGACGCTCGAATGCCTGGCCGTCCAGGGAGCCGTCGCCTTCGGACAGTTCCCGCAGCCACGTGGGCACCGACCAGCGGCGCATGGTCTCCTCGTCCGCCGTTCCGTCCACGACCGCCGTCGCACCCTTGTCCGCCTCCCTGATGGAATCCTCCACGTCCTCCAGCGTGGAAGGATCCTCCAATTCGTCAATGATGCTCACAAGAGCGGAACGCTCCGCCGCCTCCTCCTCGGTGGCCTGCAAGCCGGAAATCTGGGCATCCAGTTCGCGGAGACGCTTCTTCGCCTGGTCCAAAGTCAACTCGCGATAGCGCTCCTGCGCCTCCTTGACGAGAGCAGACAGCGCATTGTTCCGGTTTTCCACAGCCTCGGCGGCGGATACCTGTTCCGGCCTGTCGCGCAATGTCGCGGCGCCTTCCCCCGCGTTGTCCTTGCCTGGCTCCTCGGCAGGAGAAGCATTCGCCGGACGAAGCAGGCCCATGCACTGCATTGGCTTCGGAAGCGGCTCGACCTTCCTGTCGTCGAGGGCGCTTTCAATGGCGTCCCGCACACCGGCTGGCAGAAACGACGTGTTCTTTGCCGAATCGATGGCGACAGCACCCGCCCTGGTCCTGGCAACCCATGTGCCGTCCTCGCGGCGATAGGCGTATGTGGCGGACATCTGGCCCGCCTGCGGCAGCTGGCTGAGGTCAACCAGATACTGCGAAACCTTCCCAGTCACCTCCGACAGCACCAGTTCCTGGAGGAAAGCGGCCTCCTCGCCGTCCTGCGCCAGGGCGATTCCCCTGATTTCATCGCCTTCGGAAATGGTGACAAAGCAGTCCCCCCTGTCGCTGGCAGGCTGGAACACGTCCACCGTCACCGTCCCCTTCTTGTCGCGGAACATCGCCGTGTCACGCGCCGCATCCAGCAGTTCCCGCACGCCGGCGCTATATCCCATCAGTTCGCCAATCAACTGCGCCCCTATCCGGCCCTGGCGGCCATACCGCCCTTCGTCAAGCCCGTCAAGCTCCTTCGCGGCTTGCTGCGCCCTCTGGCGGTTGCCCTCCAGAAGGGATTGGATTCCCGCAGCCGTCAGGGATGCGGGACGCGCATCGACAATGCCGTAGTGCGCGGCCGCCTGGACCGGAGTGGAATACCAGTCGGCTGCTCCCGTGAGCCTGTATCCCGTGGCCGCATGGTATGCGCCGCTTAGACAGGTGGTGGAGACGGCGATGGCGTTCTGGACCATCATCACGCTGAAGGCTGCCCACATCCCGTCAAGGCCATTGCGGCGGTATTCGCGGAACAGTTCGCTGTCCCCCTTCCACAGCGGGTCGGCGACGAACTGGTTGGCTACATCTGCGGCGACCTCCTCGCCCCATTCCTCCGCAAAAGAGCCGGCTCCTGCCTTGGCCAGCCTTCCCAGCCACTGCCTGCCGCTTTCCTTCGCCGTGCGCAGCACCAGCCTCTCCGCCTGCCCCTTGAGGGCGCGGTTGGCCAGCCTGCCATAGAGACGCTCGGCCTGCAGCCGGCCCACGCCCCACATGGCGCCGCAGTACTCGCTTCCGATCTCGATAGCCGCCGCCGTCGCGGCCTGGCCTGCCGCATTCCAGTAACTCTCGCGTTCCGTCCATTCAGGATGGTGGACGCGGTTGTATTCCCAGGCTTCGTTGAACTTGTTTCCCGCAGCCTCGATTCCAAAGGGAACCGTCCAGCCAATGGTATGCCCGAAATATGCGCCTTTCTGAAGGCGAGAGGCAAGCGCGCCCGCCTCCGCGGCGGCCTTTGCCCCCTTGCCCAGTCCGGCAGCTGCCGCCCCGAGCTGGCCGCCGACGTAGGCGGTGGCCACGCTTTCCATCATGCTAAGCGTGCCCTCCGTGAAGGTGGCAGTCAGGGCGTTCGGGGTGTACCATGCCCTTGTCGCCTCGCGGCTGGGGATCACCTCCGGCATCTCCAGCAGCCTGCTGTAGTCGCGGTACATCTCGTTCGCGGCCTCCCATTTCCCGCCTGTGACAAGTCTCCCAAGGCCGGCTATCGCCAGGTCGTTCTGAATGCCGAACCGGCGATAGGCCCGCCACGCCTCGTTCCACAGCCCCGTGTCGTCCGGCTGTCCGCGGCGGATTTCCGCCATGTCGTCGAGGTGGCGCACGGTCTGGCTGGCCCATTGCATAAATGTTCTTTTTGCCTCCTCCGGCCAGTTCCTGTACGGGGAGTCAGGAGAGGTCTGGCAATAGCGCGCGAAGGCTTCAATCTGCTTTCCACGCAACTGGAGTTGTTCCGCAGTCGCATCAGGATTGTTCATCACGGCGCGGGCGCGGTTGTCCCAGTATTCCCACATGTTCCCTGTGGCAGAGATGTTGTCCACGCCGCTGTTCGCCAGGTTTCGGTTGGCCTTCCTGGCAGCCTCAATGGAGGCTTCGCGATTCCCCTCTCCATAGGACATGCTGGCGAAACGGGCGGCCCGCACGTTCTGGAGTTCCGGGGAATTGTCCGGAATCAACCGGCGGAGTTCCTGCATGAGCTCCTCATAGGTCGGCTCTTGCCGGGCAAGCTCCGTGTCGTGTCCGGCTGCGGAAGCCGCGCCCCTCTCGCCGTTCAAAATGATGTCGTCCACAGCTTCCCAGTTCTGCGCTGTCGCGGCGGGGCTGTTCAAGGTATCAAAGTCCATCTCGTCATCTATCCTGTTTCAAGAATGCATTGCGCGCCTGCACGAAGATTCGCCAGGCCTCGGTGTTCCCATTGGCGAAAGCGGACCGTCCCCGGTCGGCCAGTTCTTCAGGAAGCCTGTCCCACGGGAGGGACAGGAACATCCTCGCGGTGACGCCAGGGAAGTATCCTGCGGATGCAGCCTGGCGGTATGCGTCGGCTGCGGCATAGTCGAAAGGCTGTCCGTCCCTGCCCAGTTCGGCCAGCAGTTCCCACTGGCGCGGCTGCCCGCTCCTGACCAGTTCTTTCAGGAGGGACTTCTGCGGCGACGAGTATTTTTCCCATGGGAGGCGGTCGAGCGTCTGGTAATCGAGGATGGAGAGCAGGGACGGATTCTGGCTGGCCTCCCACTGGTAGTCCTTCCGCATCTGGCGGCTGTCCGAATCCTCCTGCCCGGCCAATTCCTCCCTTTTCCTTCGCAGTTCGGCGAGTTGCTCCTGGACAGGCGCCCGCAGTTTCTCCTTCTTGATGCCCTCCAGTTCGCTTTCCTTCAACTGAATGGCATGGTCCAATTCCTCCAGCGCCTTTCTGACCCTGGCAGCCCTCTGCTCATCGAGATTCAAATCCGTCTTGACAATATCCAATTGCGCCTTCTGCGCGTCGTCGAACTTGACATTCGGCTGGACGGTAGCGGGATTCTGGCCGTCTCCGGCGCCTTGGGCTGCCTCCCTGGAATACAACGCGTCCGCCCGGAGTTGAAGTTCGTCGGCGCGAAGCTGCTGCGCCGACTGCTCCAGATTATATTTGTCCTGCCACTGCGCCTCGCGGAAATCGGCCTCCCGCTGGGCAAGGGAGAATTTCCTCTCCTCCATCTCATCCTGGCGGGCAAGACGGGCCTGCTGCTGTTCGTATGAGCGGACAAGCGCATCGTTGCGGAACTGGTTCTGCGCGTCCTCCATGTCCAGGCGGCGTTCCTGTAGCTGGAGGGACAGCAGGGCAAGGTCCTGCTGGCGGGAACGCTCCTTCTGCTGCGCCCTCATCTGGGCAGCCCGCTGCCGCAGGGCACGCTTCTGGAGAGCCAGACGCTGCAATTCTATCTGCCTTGCGAAATCCACATTGGCCTGCGCGGCGGCGAGAATGCCGACGCCGACGCCCGCGCCCCCACCTGATGCGCCGTATATCTGCCCGTATCCACCCTGCTGAATCATGACGCACCTCCCTATTTGCTGCCTGAAAGCGACTTGATGATCTCGGCCGCATCCTTGTAGTCCATTACGCTGTTGGTGGTGTTCTTATAGACGTCGTTCTTGAGCTGGATCGCGCTGAACATGTACTCCTGCCGCTTCTGCTCGTACTGCATCTGCACCTGCTGCACGGCGTTCGCCGCCTGCGCCTCCAGCCTTCCCCGGAGGATGGCGTAAGTCGTGTTGTCCATCACACGGCCCTGCGCGGCGGCCTGGTTGACCGCCTGGTTCAGCACCTCCTGTATCTTGGAGTCCCACGCCTGCCTCTCCAGCGACACGGCGGCGGAGATCGCCTCGTTGGAGAAGCCAGCCTTGTAGGCCTCGATCTCCGCGAGGATGTCCTCCCGGTCGGCCTTCTTCTGCGCATTCGCGTTGCTGATTCCGATGCCGGTCGATTCCCAGATCTGGGCGGCCTGGATCTGCTTGTCCGTGTAGTCGCCGGAGCCGATGGCGTCGAGGAAACTGTTCATCTGGTCCTTCGTCCATCCCTCGAATGCGTAGTTGCCGCTCATCCAGGCGAGCTGCGCCTGTCGGTAGGCTTCCCTGTCCACGTTTCCCTGGGCGTCGGTGTAGTCGTCAAGGGACACGCCGTAGTCGGCAATCCCCTTCTTCTTCTCCGCCAGCGTCCTGGCCTGGTTGTATTTGCTCATCGCATCGTAATACAACTGCCGTGGACTCGACTTGCCGTATTCGCTGTTTCCAACGCCGTAGCTGTCGCCATTCCTCCAGGCGATTGTTCCATCCGCCAGTTTGTATGCAGGCATCAGTTGTCCTCCATTTTCTTGATTCTCCTCTCCAGGTCGTCAAGCCTGGACAGCAATGTCGCCAAGGCGGCCCAGAGACGGCGCAGCCAGGCCAGCAGGCCCGGCCTGTCGTTGGGGACCATCGGCTCTGGAAGCGCACTCATCTCGCAGCCCTCGTCATGTCAACCCGGATTGCCTTGACCAAAGCGGGCGCGGCCAATCCGGAGACCGCCACCTGCATGGAGCCGCCGCGCAGGCCGGTGGCCCGTCCGTCCAGCCTCGACAGCGTTCGTGTCGAAAGGTCGATTCGCGCCGACCACTGCTGCTCGTCGGAAGCGTCGTCGGAGAGTTTTCCGATGGCGCGGGCGGTGACCAGTACCGGCAGGGGAAGCAGGCTACGGCCATGCGCCAGCGTGAGCGTCTCCAGTTTGAGTTCGCGGTCGAAGTATCCTGCAAGCCCCAGTTCAGGCGTCTTGAATCCCCAGCGGATCGCGCCGATGGAAAACCGCTTCCCGGTCGCGTCCTCCGGCATGGCTCCGTAGATCTCCACCTCGTCGTCCGTCACCGATTTCACAATCCTGCGCTGGACATCGGGCAATTCCCCGAAAAAGACTGGCTGGCCGGGAACGGCGTATGCCAGGTTTGCAGTTCCGCCGTCCTCCGAGGCGGTGAACGATGTGTCGTCGGCAGCCGCCACGACGCCTTCGACCACCACCGGCCCGTCGGAATTCCCGGAATCGAGCCTTGCCACGCCGCCGGGGAGGCCGATGACAGGGGCCATCCCGCCGTCCGAGGTTCCCCAAAGGCCCGAACTGGCGGCGGAGAGTTCGCCCTGCGTCCAGGTGCCCGTCCTGGTGTCGTAGAGCAGGAGCATGTCGGGCATTCGGATTCCAGTGTCCCGCCAGGACTTGGAGAATACGAACAGCCAGTAGTAACCCGTTTCGGGGTCATAGACGGCGTGCGTCCGCTGGTCCTGGGAATGGTCGATCTGGTTCTTGATGGTGCGGTCGATCTTGTCGGAGACGCGGGTTGCCTCGCTGCCCGATATTCTCCACACTCCGGCGAGACCGGCGTAGTAGAGGATGAATGGGGAGTAGAGGTCGGCGATGGTGGCGTGAGAGCGGCAGCCGGGAGGTGAGCCGGGGAACGGCTCCAGCTGGGGGGATTCCGGCGTCCCCGTGACAATCTCCACCCGGTTCCGGCGGAAGATGTAGGCGTATGAGCCGTTAACGGCTATGCCGGTGATGGCATTGTCGCTGCCGGAATTGGAGAGCAGGCGCCCACTCTGCGCAGAATAGACCTCGATGTTGCCGGGGAGGGGGCGGGAGAGGTAAACGGCGTCCGCGTCCCGCCAAAGCCTGGCGGTTGCGTCGGCATGGCTGGAAGACAAGGCGGAGTCGAGTTGGACGGTCGTGGCGTCAGGAAGGCCGATTATCTGCCGTGTCGCGTCCTCTTCTGGAATGGTGAGGAACGCGCCGATGTCGCCGACGGTCACGGCGCCCTCTTCTATGGTAAGGACGGTCGCCGCCGCCGTGCCGGACACGGACAGGGTGCGGTCGTGGAACCCGCCGCAGACCAGGCATCCCCTCCAGGCCCGGACATAGCGGCAGGGGGGAATGGAAAGCTCCATGCCGTCGGCGTCCAGATTGACCGTGAAGTTTACCGGCAAGTCCTCGTCCGCCGTCAAATCGGTGTAGAGGTTGTCCGTCAGCGCCTCCACCTCGGTCTGGGTCAGCGTGGCGCAGAGATAGAGCAGTTGCGTGTTGTCCGCCTTGGAACGGTAGAGCTGGTAGGTGACAACGGTGCCGTCCCCCGCAGGATACTCGTATGGGGTGATGGTGCAGGTGCAGGCGACGGACGGCTGTTCCTGTCCTGAAGTCACTTCCGCAAAGGGGATCTGCAGATACTCCACAATCAACCCGCCCTCCACTTCAAGTCCGCGGGAGGTAATGACACGGCGCAGGGCGTAGGTCACCCGCCGCCCCTGCGTCAGCGGGCCGGATGCGTTTGCCGCCCATTCAAGCGCCAGGGGGACCGACTGCTCCCTGGCGCCCATTGGCCTCCACGCCCCCTCGCCGTCCAGCACGACGCGGTTCAATGCGCCGCCGTCCGTGACGAACAGCCTGCCGCCCAGCATGGCATGGTCGGGGAGCACCGCGTGCTCCGCCGTCAGGATCTCTTCCACAGCCGCGTCGCTCATCTCTCACCTATGCCTGAAGTTGTATTGCACAAATGCACTTTCCAGAGACAATTCATAACCTGCTGCGCTATTATAAGATACATCATCAATGTTAATCTTATAATAGAATGGCGGGTTTCGATTGTTTTTCCAAGTTGCAGTTTCGCCAGCAGAAAACTGGACTTTGTAACATTTTTTTTCTCCTTCATTTGGCACATCATGCCCAAACTTCTCAAATACTTGATATTTTTTTGCGGATATGTAAAACATGGCAGTTCCTCCAACATCCTGATATTGTGGCGTAACGGAAAATTCATTGTTGGCAACTTCATAACTGGCGGAAACCGCTCCGGTTTGGAACATTCTAAATCCCTGCATAGTATATGTTGCTGGAGTGCCACCGCTTTTTGTCATCTTGCTAGCCCGCGCCCTTCGTCTTGCCACAGCCAACACACGGTTTCCTAAGGCTCTAAGTTCTGCGTCAGTCTCCAAATTTTCATATTCATCTTGCCATGATTGTTTTTCACTGAAATCAATAGATGCCCACCAATCGAATTTTCCATCAGAACTATTGTATGCGTAGACATAGCAGATCTTCGCCTTCACGACAGCATTGTACGCTCCTTCAATCCATTCCTGGACTTCCTCCGCAGTCTGGTTGGCGGGCAGGGATGGCACCACCTCTCCCGCGGAACTGGATGTGTATGCCGTGTATGTCCCTGAATCCGACGGCTCCCCGTTGACGTAACCGACCATGCACGCGACCGCCTGGGAGCGTATCGTGGAAAGCGAGTCGTTGACCGTGACCGTGGTGTTGTCTCCCTTGCCGCCGAACCGCTCGTTGATGGCCTCGACAAGGGCGGCCAGGTCGATTTCCCCACGCCTGACAGTGATGTCCTCGCAGGCAAGCAGATCGCTTCCCGACAGGACGCGGATCTCGAACTGGCACTCCTGGTCGATCTGGCAGTCCTCATAGGAACTGACGCCCTCCTCGAAATTGCTGAAGGACGGCTGTATCCGCTGGCCTCCCTCGACAGCAGGGGGGACGGTGAGCACGGCGTTCACGCCTTGGTCAAGACATTCCAACTCGACGGTCACGCCGCCATTGGTGGGCAGGCGCGGCAAATCCTTTCCGTCGCCGCTGGTAACGGTGATCTCAAGCTCAAAGTCCTCCGTCGGCTCCACCGTCGAAGGCGCATCTATCTCGGCGGCCAGCTCCCGCGAGATGCTGATGGAACTGGCGTCCTCGTGCGTCTGCTGGCCGGAGTCGGTGTAGATTCCCCTGATGTACAGCCTTCCTTGAGGGGCGCTGGCTTTGGCTCGGACTCTCTGCCTCCATTCGCCCCGGTCCCAGCCAGTGGAGAAGTCGATTTCCTCGCCATCCTCCGTTTCGATATAGTCGGTGTAGTCCACCGAATTGCCCTCCTCGTCCTCGAAGGAGATGGCGGGACGGTCGTTGTCACCAGGCTGCAACTGTTGGCCGTCCTTGAGCAGGGCGATCTCCAGTTCGTCGGCCTCGCCATAGACATGGAGGTCAAGCGGACTGTACACCAGGACCTGCGTCTCCGGCTCGACGATTCGGATGACCTGGGAGCATATCTCCGTGCCGTTGGCGTGTCCCACAGAAAGCACGAACTCGCCATAGTCGTTGATGCAGAGGTCGCCTCCCTCCCAGTCGCCCTCCACCCATGCTGACGGGTCGGAAAAACCAGCCGCAGTGCCTTCTATTTCGTAGTCTGGCGTGTTGCCGCTTCCGTCAAGCAGCGAAACGGAGACGCTGCCTACGGAGAACCTGGTCAGCGTCGAGCCGTCCTCCCCCTCCAGGCCGATGTCCAGCGCGAACGGCTCTCCGGCCGCCTGGTGGCGTCCGCACGAGATGCTTCCCCGCATTTTGTCGGTGATGGTGATGGAGGCGGTGGCCAGCAATTGGCCGTTGGCGGAGGCGGCGATGTCCAGCTCCCCAACAATCAAGCCCGTAGCCTGCACGTCCTCCTGCCATACGCCGTTGCTCCAGTTCTCGCTGGAGAAATCCAGGTACGAGCCGTTTTCCAGGGACAGGGCCTGGGACGCGGAGCCGGAGGATTCGGAGGAGAAGGAAATCGTCGGGATCGTCTCCGCTTCGCTATCCCCCATTGCGATGGTCAGTGACTTCGCCTCCCCCATGGTGTGCAGGGATGCGGGGGCGATGATCGCGCAGCCCTCGATCTCCAGGTCGGCGGTGTCCGTGCGGGACTGCACCGCGAAGGAGACCGTCAGCCTGAGTTTCCTGGCGGTCACGGCGGCGGTGGCGACGGCATAGGCGTCCCTCACGCCGTTTTCCCAGACCACGGACAGTTCGGATACGCTGCCAGACACCGGCTGGTCGTTCTCATCCAGGAATTCCCACGTTCTGGTCATGCCCTGCCCGTTGCCCTGGTATGCCGACAGCGTCGCGCCATTGTACTGGCAGCCGATCGTGTAGCGGAAGCCCCTGCCCAGCCGGATGGTCGCCGGAAGGTCTGGCGTGAAGGCGTACAGAGCATAGGCAAAGGCGCCCTTTCCCGGCGCGACTCCGCTTCTGGCCGTGAATAGAATGCTCTTCAGGGTCGAGGAAATGACCGTCGGGGTGACATTGGCCGTCCAGACCGGCGCATTCCCCTGGATGTTGCCGATGGTGCAGGCGCGGTCCGCCGTCAGGGAAGTGGGGGCGACATGCTCCGCCGCGCCGACCCCGGTCATGCGGATGACGGAGCGCACGTATGGCATCAGCGGCGTGTTTGCGCAGGAGAGACGGTATATCCCGACACTCTCCTCGTCCTCTTCGTCATCCTCCTTCCCCTTGCCGCCGCCAGTGACGCTGTTGCCGCCGCCGTCGGTGGGGACGACCACCCCGCCTCCGGCGGTCTCCGAGCTGACGTCCTCCCCGCTTTCGCCGGACGATTCGTCAATGGCCTTGTTCAGGCCATCCTCATACTCGAACAGCGCGGCGGGAGCCACGGTCGGCAGCGGGGAATAGACCCCCGACAGGTCCAGAATCGGCCGCCAGCCGCGGCGGACGCGCAGCCCCTGCGAGCGTACCTGCATATTGAGGATATAGGGAAGCTCGCCCGTGTCGCGGTCAAGCGTGTGCGCCTCGACCGAACTGTCCATCCCCCCGCCGAAGCGAGTCTCCACGTAGTTGTTGTTCTCGTAGGCCATGCACTACCTCCTTGTCCGCCTGACATAACTGCGGGACGGCCGGACGGACGGGGCGCCGGCGATGTTGCGCAGCAGTGCGGTGTATTGCTGGCCATGGTAGGAAATCGGGTCCCCGTCGCTGAGTTCCTCGCCGGACATCAGCGCCGCGGCCAGGTGCTCGCAGGCGGAATCGCAAAGTTCGGGAATCCCAGGGTACGTATCGGACGAACCTGCGTCCGGGCGGCGGAACGTGCCGTCATCCTCGAAGGGGAACACCGGCTCCTGGATGTACTGGATGCGGATGGCCGCGCCTGCGGCCAGGCCGATGACGCGGATGGTCCGCTCGGCCTGGTCGTCCGTCCAGGCCGCATGGAGACGGCGGAGTCCCCACGGGGAATTCTCCTCCAGGTCGCCCGGCAGCGCGTAGGCGAGTTCAATCCACGGGCGGCCGCTGTCCTTCCTGGCCTCCACCCTCTCGACGCGAAGGCAGTCGGACGGGATTTCGACCGCCATTTCCGCTCCCAGGCTAGACTGCGCAAAGGAGCGCAGGCAGCGGGCCGCAGGAGAGGCGGCGATGTGCCGCCACATCCTTCTGGCCGCCTCCTCCAGGGTGGCCTCGAAGTCCGACGTCCGCCATGTGAGATTCTCCGCAGCCCTGAGGTGAATCTTCAACCTCTCAATCATTTGCGCCAGTGTTCTCATTGTTTCCCTAAAACGAAAAAAGGCCGGAGGCGGGTGAACAAACCTTCACTTGAAAAAGCCCGCCCCGGCCCATTCCCCAAAAAACATCTCATTTGAAGTAAATCGCCAGAAGCGCAGCCCCCAGGGTTATCAGATGCCCGACCATCTCCCTCACGAGGGAGTTGCGTGATTCCACCTTCTCCATGCGGAGTTGCAACTGGTGCACGTCCTCAATGATGCCAGGCTTTCCATTGCCATGGATGGCCCTGTAGTCCGCATCCAGGTCACGCCGCATGACCTTCAGGTCCGATCGTATCCCGTTCAGGAGTTCCCCAATGTCCTCAAGCGTCATTTCCCCTGCGCCTCCCTTTCGGCGATGGCCTTGTTGTAGGCGACCCGGCCTCCAATCTCCAGAAGCCTGTAGAAGTTCTTCGCGGATGCGCGGGCGAGGTAGCGGCGGGGGTCGTACCAGCCGTAGAAATGCTCGGCGAGCTTCAGGCCGTTGTCAAGGAACTCGGCGTTCGCGTCGTGGAAGTCCTCGTCCGTCCCCGTCCCGTTCCAGTAGCGGAGGTCGTGGATGTCGGCGGCGATTGCCAAGGATTTGTGCAACTTCGTCACGGCTTCGCGGAGAATCGTCGGGAACCACGACGGGCCTATGCCATTGCAGACATAGTTTAATTCCTGCGCCGGAAGGTGCTTCAGCAGAGATGCTGAACCCAGTTCCATTTCCTCCGCTAATTTAGACTTCTGTTCCCAGTCCATCTCCTCTCCTCCGTGATTCAGTTTCGGCATTCAGGGCAATCGTCATCGTCGGACGCCTTTTTAGCAGCCTTCTCAACGCATTTTTCAGCCACGCTTTTCGTGCTGTTTTTGCTGGTGGGAACCGTGGCCGATATATCGGTCTGCTTGTCGGCGTTCACCGAATTGGTATCCGCTCCCCGCTCGTTGTGCCCTTCCGTGTCGGCCACCAGCTGCGTGGTGTTTGACCGCCAGGCGACGGTGCATGGCGCCGTTATGATGCAGCCTTGCAGAAACATGGAAAGAATGGCAATGCAAAGAAACTGTCTCATTGTGCGCCTCCGTTGTTGTTAATGATGGTCTTAGTGGTATCTCCGCCGGAACGCTTGATGAAGTACCCGCCGGTTATGGCTCCGGCGGTCACGGCCGTGAGGCCCAACGCCCTCAACTGGTACGACTGCCCGTCGGGTATGGCGGTGGGGCTATATGGCATGTTCGGAACTGTGATGACGAGTTCCGAATCCGCGTCGAGGGTCAACGGCCCCTTGATGGCCAGCGGCGCATAGGTCGCGGGCCATAGGGTCTTGGCTTGAATGTCCTTCGAGCGAAGCTGATATTCACGTTTCGTCATGCATCCGGCCAACAGCACGACAGCCATGATACCAGTTGCAAGTTTAATGATGATATGTCGATGTTTCATTCTTGTGAGTCCTTTTTCCTTCCCCGTGTGCCTCATTCTTCCAGTTGGGCTTCGGCAAGCACGTCTTCGACGTCAACGTCCGGGAACATTCCGCGGAACTGCTCGACCGCCGCCGTGAAATTCTTGTCGTCCATGGAAAAGTCACCGCAAATCAACACGTCCTCCCAGTGCCCGGAGGCGACAATCGCCTCCTTGACGCTCTCCCAGACGCCGAGCCTCTCCAGGGCAAGTTTTAGCCTGTATTTGCTGAACCGGCGAGGAGGAGCAAGGCGTTGCCTTTCCTCCTGCATCCGTTGCGCGTCGTCTCTCTTGATGATTCTCATACTCTACCTCCATTCATACGCAAAAACACGGGGCACAAAAACGAAAATCGTTGATTTCGGATACAATACTACCAACATTTCCGCCGGTGGTAACATATTGTGTTTCTTTACTTCCATCGAGTGTTATATTGGCAGCGGTGGATAAGAAATATGTAGCATATGTACTAGAGCTTCCGACAACTGAAAGCCTTCTAA
This sequence comes from Victivallales bacterium, assembly GCA_017431185.1. The sequence goes on from JAFRLP010000142.1 coordinate 12,852, forward strand.
AACTGTTATCTTTATTTTCATATAATTGAAAAAGGCCTTTTTCTCTTGCGTATAGACCAGAACCGCCGGCGCCCCCAACGTTTCTTCTCGTGGGCAAGAATACAGTGTCAATCACTTGATGGGGGAACATGACTTCAGTACGTTTTTCTGGAGTATCCAATTCTTCCCGTTGTACCGCTGTATCCAAAATATATGGCCAGAGCATTCCACGGGAGACGGGTACCAGGCACGATCTCAAAAGCGGGTCGAG
>JAFRLP010000010.1 GCA_017431185.1 Victivallales bacterium
CAATGGGGCGACCCTCTGCATTCCGACCGTGTTCTGCAGTTACCACGGCGAGGTGCTTGACCGCAAAACGCCGCTTCTGCGCTCTCTCCAGGCACTGAAAAAGGCGACGATTCGCCTGATGAAATGCTTTGGGCTGGCGGAGGAGCCAGTCAAGGTCACTTTGGGCGCGGAGCAGGAGTATTTTCTGATTGACCGAAAGTTCTATCTCCAGCGTCCCGACCTGGTGCAGTCTGGACGGACGGTGTTCGGGGCCCCGCCTCCCAAGCATCAGCAGTTGGAGGACCACTATTTCGGGGCCATCAAGCCGCGTGTGCTGGCCTTCATGACGGAGGTGGAGCGCGAACTGTGGAAACTGGGCATCCCAGCCAAGACCCGCCATAACGAGGCGGCTCCTGCGCAGTTCGAGCTGGCCCCCATCTTCGAGGAACTGAATCTGGCCGTTGACCACAATATGCTGGTGATGGAGGTGTTGCGGATGGTCGCCGCCCGCAACGGATTCATCTGCCTCTTGCACGAAAAGCCTTTCGCGGGGGTCAATGGCTCCGGCAAGCACAACAACTGGAGCATCTGCTATGGTCGTCGCAACCTTCTGGACCCTGGCAGCAACCCGCATGAGAACGCCATCTTCCTGACGGTGCTCAGCGCCATCATCCGCGCGGTCGATTTGCACGCCGACCTGCTGCGTGTGCCCACGTCGGGGATTGGGCAAGACCATCGCCTGGGGGCGAACGAGGCACCGCCCGCCATCATCTCCATTTACCTTGGCGACCAGTTGGCTGATGTCATTGACCAGATAGTGAAGGGGGCCGCCACCTCCAGCAAGCACCCAGACACGATGCGCATCGGCGTGGACTCCCTGCCTGTTTTGGCCCGCGACGCCACTGACCGCAACCGCACCAGTCCTTTTGCCTTCACAGGCAACAAGTTCGAGTTCCGCTCCATGGGGGCCAGCCAGTCCTGCGCCGGCTGCAACACCATCCTCAACACCATTGTCGCCGACTCGATGGACTACATCAGCGACAGGCTGGAGAGACTGCCGCGGGAGAGATTCAATGCGGGGCTTCAGGCGACCATCAAGAAAATCGTCACCGAGCACAAACGCATCATTTTCAATGGGGACGGATACAGCAAGGAGTGGCTTGCCGAGGCGAGGCGCCGCGGTCTGCCCAATCTCTCTGGCACGCTGGAGGCGATTGAACCCTTGAGAAAAGCCGGGAACCAGGCCATCTTCGGCAAATACAATGTCTTCAATGTTTCGGAACTGAATTCCCGCTATGAGGTGTCCAGGGATGAGTATCTTCGACGCCTGTCCATTGAAGGGGGCATTGCCCTGGAGATTGCCCGCAGCATGATTCTTCCAGTGGTGGCTGCCGAATACGGCAAGGCGATTGCGGCGCGTCAGGCGCTGGTGCGCGTTGGCAAAGGGCAGCCAGGCTCCAAGGGGATGACTGCCTACGCCAACCGTCTCGGACAGGGGCTGGACGCCCTGGTGGAGAAAAGCGAGGCCCTGGCCAAGGCTCTGCCTGGTGCGCCACAGGGCATTCTGTCGGCCATGCGGGAGCTGCGAACGGTGGTGGATGGCCTGGAGGGCGTGGTCAGCGACTCCGTTTGGCCGCTTCCGAAATACCGCGAAATGCTGTTTGTCTATTGAGCAGAGGCTTTTGGGGGCAGAAGAATGGTGCCGTAGTTGTCCACGCCGTGCCAGTTGCCGAGCATGGCCAGCGGAGACCAGGTGGAGTATTCTGGCGGTTCTCCTTTCACATTGCGTTCACGGGTGAGATTGAACCTCAGATTGCCCTTGTCTGCATCGATTTCCTTCAGGGGGACGGCGATTTCGGCAGTCCAGCCGTCAGGCTGACGTTGCGTCTTCACCCTCAATCCTGGCATCATCTCCCAGCGGTTCAAGACCTTTTCCCTGATTTGACAACTCCAGGCGTTATTGTCATTGACGATGAGTTGCCAGAACTTCCTGGTTTTCTCCGCATGGAAGAAGAGTTCGATGCAGTTGTCTCTCCAGATATCGACATTGCCAGGCTGGTGTCTCGCGTCGGTCTTGCTGTCCGCCATCTTCGGTTCCTTCAGTTCCACGCGGATGAAGAGGGTGTCGGCAGACGCCAGCAGACGGAATGAGCCGCCCGCCTTGAGTTCAGGGGACATCCGCTGGGCGGAGAGCAGTTGGTATGCCTGTGCCTGGCTCCACTCCTGTGCGGCGGGGAATTCCTTCGCCGTGCTGGGGGAGACCGGAAGATTCAGGGAATTCCGCCTTTCCTCCTTGTCCATCACATCGCTTCGCTCGTCCTTCATAATCTGAACCAGATTTTTCTGGAGGATGCGGGCCCGTCTGGCATAGACAGTGGCTTCGGGTGCCAGCAGATTGATCCTCTGCATCAGGGAATCTATCTGCTTCATCACCTCTGCGGTATAGACCTGGCTCCAGACCGCCTTCTGGAACTGCTCCCTGCTGGAGATGGCCAGGCCGATTTCCGTCTGCTTTTTCCTGAGAATCCGTGTGTCAATCGCAAGCCAGTTCTTTTCAAACAGGTCGAAGAGTTCCTTGGCGGGCTGGGCGGACGGACCGTAATAGAACCGGAAATACTCCTCCAATTCCTTTTCCACATCCAGGTCGGGATTCCACATCAGGCGCATGAAGACATAGACGTCCAGATTGCGACAGGTATGGGTCAGATTATGGTTTTCGCACATCATGCCGGCGCAGAGCGGCTTGATTTCCTGAATGAAGCGGGCGATGAGGTGCGGATACGTGTCTATCACTCCTGGCAACGCCAGCCCGAACCCTGCCGCGCACTGGTACACCCACAGCGGAATGTTCCTGGGGCCGAGGAAATCCCCCCATGTCTTCAGCAGTTTCAGGTCATTCTCAAGCATCTCTGGAAAGACCATGTTGCGTGGTCCTTGCATGCAAATCCGGATGCGGATGTTCTTCGGCGTCTCAATCGTCTTGGGAAGGAGCTTCTTGGGTGGATAGACCAGTGTGCTGATGTATTTCCCGGGGTATTTTAACTCGACCTGCTTGGCGATGTCGCCTATCACCTGCCAGATGATTTCAGTGTCATCCTGGCAGGGGTGCTTTTTGCGGAAATCCTGACAGCGGTCACACCAGCAGCGGCCATCGTTGGTTTTGCCATGGTCCATGGGGTCAATCATGAATTCGTCAGGAGAGATGAACGGCATTGGCCATTGGGAGTGCAGGTAGCCATTGAGGTCGAAGCCACATTCCTTTGGGGCTCGCCCTGAAAAATACCCTTCCACGGCGCGAAGCCAGATTTCCTTGGTGAACGGGTCCGTCCAGCAGGAATACTTCGGGTTGCGCGTGCCGTCCTTCATCAACTGATGCGCCGTGGGATGCGTCAGCCATTCGGGGTTTTCATGGAGTTTCAGCGAACGTTCCGAATGACAGCCAGCGACCATGTTGCGTGTCGAGACATGGTTTCGGAGTCCCCAGCGGTACAGGTCTCTGGCGTCCGTCGCGTACTCCTTTGCGTCAGGCATTTTCATGAAGTTCCAGGCGTCGCATATCTGGCGGTCCTGGAAGAACGGCTTGAAGCGAATGCTCTGCTCCTGAATCCGCAGAGTTTTGCAGTCCGGGACATGCATTCCCTCCTGCCCTGGAGCCAGCCAGCGCACTCCCAGGGAATCCAGAAAGCAATACACCCCGCACAGCGTCCCCTTGTCTGGATTGTCATAGAAGTAGTTGAACAGGTTGACTTTGGCGGAGGTGTCCTTGCCGTAGATGTCAATGCGACTCCCTTGGGCATTTAGCACATATTCATCGGCCTGAAAGCCATCCGCGTTTCCGAACCCCAGATAGATGTTGACATCGTTGCCAGGCTTGAAGCCAATCGGGAATGTCGCCCCCGTCATTTTCTGCAGATGCTCCGCCAATTCAGCGGCGGCGTATTTGACAATCGGCTTTGGCTGTTCTGGTATCACGATGGTGGCTTTGGCAAGACCGTTCTCCGCCAGCGTGATTTCCGCCGCAGGTAGGAGCAAGGACAGGAAAGCCAGCAGCAAAAACAACGTTCTTTTCATTTGCACAACCTCTGTATTGCCTTCTCCGCCATCTCGACGCTGAATGTGTATTTGACCCTTTTGCCGTATTCCAACGCAGTCTGATAATGCTTCAACGCCTTCTCGCTGTTGCCGAGTTGCTCGCAGGCCCTTCCCATGATCAGATGGGAGCGGTAAAGATTCGCGGGGTGCTGCCCTTTGACGTTCACCACATTGCCGATTGCCTCCATCGCGGGCTGTGGCTCTTTCCTGTGCAGATATATTTCGGAAATCAGGTAATAGGTCTGGAAGAACGCATTGCTGTTCTGCGGGCATTCGAGGGCCTGCGCCTGCTGAAGCAGGTTCAGGGCATCGTTCTGACGGCTGACTGTCCACATCAGCAATGCGGCGACGGCGTTCAGAATCTGGCGTGACTCTGGCGGCTTGAGCATCTCGTCCTCCACGACAGCCATTGCGAAGGCCTCGGCGTCGCGCTGCCTTTTCTGGTTGCGCAACACGCGGATTTTGCCCAGAATCGCTTTGCATTTCTGGTGCGAGTCCGTGGCAAGAGCCATCGCCTCGCCGTATTTTGCCTCGGCGTCCGCAAAGTCTTTCTGTTCCTCCGCGTCCTTGGCGGCCTGAAAACAGGTTCCATAATCCGCACTGTGCAGAAGCGAAGCCAACAACGTCAACACGACAATCCCAAGAACTCTTTTCATTCTATGCGTCTCCTGTTGCTATGGGATAAAATATTCGCTGAAGGAGTTTTTGTAGGCAGTGGAGTCCATTCTGGTCTCCTCGAACTTCATCATGTCGGCATGTCCATCCCCATGCAGATAGACGGAGGCATTGCCATGGGCCTTGAACTTCAGATATTTCGCCGTGGTGGTCACAAGTGCCCAACTGAATTCAAAGGCTCCCGTGTCACCTGGTTCGGCAACGGTGACGTAAGAGGATGGTGCGGAGAGTTTTGTCACTCTCGCATGTCGGTTATGGCCGCTTCCCACCTTATGAAAATAACCATTCTCTCGGTTGGGACGATAAAAGCCCGCACTGCCGTTGTACGCGCAGTTCACGCCGCCGAGTGTCTTCTTTGACAGGTAGCGGCGATAGGGCGAGGAAAGCACCTTCGAGGGGCAGACCGCGACAGGCGCCGGCGCGTCTTCTGACAGCGACAGGTAGTCTTTGATGAGGTAGAAGAGTTGTTGGTAAGTTGTGCCGGGCGGATTGACAATGCAGGGGAAGTCATCGTTGTTCTCGTCTGCATACATCACGATGCCCAGACCAATCTGCTTGTTGTTGTTCACGCAGGCGATGGAGCGGGCCTTCTCCCGTGCCTTGGACAATGCAGGCAGGAGCATTGAGGCAAGGGTTGCTATTATTGCTATTACGACCAGCAATTCAATCAACGTGAAATTATTTTTTAAAGCATTCATCGTTATTCTCCTTTTCAGAAAAGGATGGGAAAGGGAGCGGGGCGATTCTTGTATTTTACTAACTTTTGTAAAAATATACCATACCTAAAAATATAGTCAATTGTATAAATGTCACATAAGGTTTTGATTTTGTAACAAAGATGGTTTTGCAGGTGATTTTTGTCGATTCTGAAAGGTGCGGGAATCGGATTTTCGTTGTTTGACTGGGAAAAATCAGATTTTGTGATATACTTATTGACCGTGGGTTCTGTGTCCAAAGGCCATTCGCCAGGGGTTTTGTCAGATGAAGACATTTCGGAATTATTTTGCGGTTTACGAGAAGGAGCCGCGCCTGTCTTTCTTTGTGCGGAGTTGCGGATATTTTCATCTGGTTCCGCCTGACCAGGAGAAATACCGCGTGAATGTGGATTTCTGCGAAATCTTCTGGTGCATCAGCGGTTCCATGAGGTTCCGCAGCTGCAATCGTGAGATACAGTTGAAGCCTGGCTATGTATGGTATTATCCCGCGGGTTCCAACCATGTTTATCATCCATGCGCCGAAGGGTGCGAATATCGGTGGCTGACCATAGCGGGCAGTGGGGCGCAGTTGCTGTTCAGCGGCTTGGACATACCGCCAGGCTTGAGTTATGCGGGGAACTGTCCCCAGGAACTTTTCACCATTGTGGAGGCGAATCTGGACAAGCACATTCAGACACGGAACATCCGCATGCAGGCGCTGGCCGCCGCCTTTCAGATATTGACCATGCTCTCCCCTGGGCAGCATCAGGACAATGTTCGGGGCAGCATGGCGGAACATGCGAGGTTCCTGATAGATTCGGAGTTTTCCGACCGTGAAATCAATGTGGAGAGGATAGCCTCGATGCTCCATGTCCATCGTGGCAGCCTGAGCAGGGCGTTCGCATCTGCCTACGATATTTCCATTTCCCATTACCTAACCCAATGCCGCATTCGGCACGCCATGAAACTGCTCCGGGAAACGGCAACTCCCATTCGAGACATTGCGTTGCTGTCTGGCTTCAATTCCCACGAGTATTTCTCGCGGGTCTTTCTGGAGCAGA
>JAFRLP010000143.1 GCA_017431185.1 Victivallales bacterium
AGAAGGTCCAGGAGAAGCTTGCCCAGCAGATCCAGGCCCTGCAATTCGACGAGACGGGGCTGAAGGAACGGCTGAACCAAATCTACTATTTCCTGTTCTTCGCCGACGACGAGCCGCAGGCCGCCCCGCCAGCCGCCAAGGACGATGACAATGACGCCCAAAAGAACCAGAAAGGCAAGAAGGGCGGAAAGAACAAGGATAAGAAGGGCAAGAAAAAGCGCGATAAGGAGATGTGATTCTTTGGCAGGGCATCCTTTGGGTGCCCTGTTTTTTTTCGGGTGCTACACCCAGGGCAGACAATGTGTCACTGCGTCAAGGTCGAATCGCGTTGATTCGGGCTGCGGCATAGCCGGCTCCAAAGCCATTGTCGATATTGACCACGGTGACGCCGGGCGCACAGCTGCAGAGCATTCCCAGCAGTGCGGTTATCCCGTTCAGGCTGGCTCCGTAGCCGACCGAGGTGGGCACTGCGATGACGGGGCAGGGCACCAGCCCACCGACCACCGATGGGAGCGCACCCTCCATTCCAGCCACCACGACCAGCGCAGCGCAGGTTGCCAACTCGTCTTTTCTGGCCAATAGCCGATGGATGCCAGCGACCCCGACGTCATATACTCTTTTCACCCGATTGCCCATGACCTCGGCGGTGATGGCGGCCTCTTCGGCGACGGCGACGTCCGTGCTGCCGGCAGTGACCACGCCGATGACCCCGCGTCCCCGGTTTGTGTGGTCCTCATGCAGATAGGCGGTGCGGGCCTGCCGGTGATATTTCACGCGGGAGTCGACTTCTTGCAGGAGCGCAGCCTGCTGCGGGGTGCAGCGAGAGGCAAGGACGTTGCTGTGCGCCGAAAACAGGGCAATGGCCATTTCCCTGAGCTGTTCGTCTGTCTTGCCTGGGCAATAGATGACCTCGGCGAAGCCCAGGCGCGCCTCGCGTTCCAGGTCAGGGGTCACTTGCGAATTGGACATGGCTTATTTTATGGCTTGGGCCAGCCAGACGGCGGGCCTTGCTTCCCCATCCCGCCATTCGATGACGGCGTGATTGCCGTGTGCGCCGAAGGGGCCGGGGTTGACCAGGATGGTGCCGTTTTCGTTGAAGATTCCGGCTGCCTCGTGGATGTGTCCGCAGAGGTGGAGGGCAGGGCGAAGGCGCGCGACCAGGTTTGCGATGGCCTGGCTGCCGACGTGCATGCCGTTCGGGAGCATATCCGCGCCGAATCCCAGGGGCGGCGCATGGGTGACCAGAATGTCCAGCGGCCCGGCCAGGCCCGTGAGCCGTGACTCCTGCTCTTCCTCGCTCCATTCGTATGGGGTGTGGAACGGGCTGGGGTTGCCGCCGCCTAGCCCCATCATGCGAAAACGGTCCAGGCAAAGCGTGGGAGTGGCGGGAAGCCCGTGTCCGCTCTGGTTCAGGAGCGCCTCGCCCGCCGTTCCCGGGTCCATGTTGCCCACCACACCCAGGAAGGCGGGAAAGCGATGGGCGACGGCCTGAATCATGCTGGACAATTGTGCATGAGTTCCTGCGGTGGTGAAATCACCGCCCATCAGAACGAGGTCGGCGTCTGGCAGGCGCGTCAGCGCGTCTGTCTCATTGTGCAGGTCGCTGAAAAAGAGAATTCGCATGGTGTCACGACAGCGAAAGGTTGTGGGGGGAAAACGACTTAAATTTAACCTGTCGGTGCAAAAAAACAAGTCGGTTGTGTTTGCGGAATGGTGCAAAGGGATTATATTTATTTCCCAATGGCAGATTTAACCACCATACGGAACATCACCCGGACTTATCTGCATATTCAGCGTTATCGCCAAATTGCGGGTGTGCTGTTGCGCAATGGTTTCGGGTATTTGTTCAGTGATTTGCATTTGGCCAGTCCCAGCACCTGGTATCGCAAGCGTCCGGAATCGGAGGAGAGTGAACGGGAGCGCATGGATGCGGCCAGTTTTCCCGGACGTCTGCGCAAGACGCTGATGGTACTTGGCCCGACTTTCGTCAAATTGGGGCAGGTTCTCTCGTGCCGTCCCGACATCCTGCCGATGTCGGTGACCGCCGAATTGGCAAAACTCCGTGACCAGGTGGAACCGTTCCCCTTTGAGGAAGTGCGGCGCATTGTCAATGAGGATTTCGGGACCCCTTTGGAACAGTTGTTCTCCCGGTTTGACGAGACCCCTGTTGGCGCCGCCTCCATGGCGCAGGGACATCATGCGGTCTTGAAGGACGGGAGCGAGGTTTTTGTGAAAATCCAGCGTCCCAATATCCGCAGGGGCATTCTGGTGGATTTGGAGATCCTGGCCTATTTTGCGCGTCAACTTGAGGAGAACATGCCGGAACTCTCCTTCCTGCGCCCCACCAGGGTGGTGGCTGAATTTGCGGCCACTATGAAACGTGAATTGGATTTCACCATTGAGAGTTCCAACATGCTCTGCTTTGCGCGCCAGTTCGAGGGAAACGCGGAGGTGGTCATTCCGCGGCCAAAGCGCGAACTGTGCAGTCCACGGGTGTTGACGATGGACTACCTCCGCGGCATCCGGGGGGATGATGTGGAGGGAATGCGGCGTTCCGGCATTGACCTGAAGGCGGTGGCGGATTTGGGAGTGCGGCTGCTGATGCAGCAGATTTTCGATTTCGGCTACTTTCACGCCGACCCGCATGGGGGCAATATGTTCATCCTGCCTGGCCCCAAAATCTGCTACGTCGATTTTGGGGTAATGGGACGGCTCACCCAGGATGAACGGATGGTCTTCGGAAAATTGCTCACGGAAGTGCTGGGCGGCAATCTCAAGGCAGCCTCCAAATTGATGCTCACGCTGATGTCCAACGGCGAGGGGGCGGACCTGGAGGAGGTGGAACGTGGCCTGCAGGCCATTGTGGAGGTGCATATCCGGCAGGATTTGGCGCACATCAATGTCGTGCAGCTTGTTCAGGATTTCTATGCCATGTGCTACCAGCAGAAACTCTGCCTTAAGCCCCACATCTACAACATGATGCGCGCTTTGGGCTATGCCGATGACATGGGACGGCGCATGGCTCCCGACTTCGAAATCTTCCGCCAGCTCCAGCCTTTCATCACCAAAATCACCACCGAGCGCCTCAATCCTCTGCGCACGATTCGGCACCTGCTGGATGTGACGGATGACTGGGGGCGTTTTCTGGAGGCCACCCCAGTGCAGCTCAAGAGCATTCTCCGGCAACTCAAGTCTGGCGAACTTGCCTTGCACCACTCCCTGGAGGACATGCCGGAGTTCAATCACACGCTGGGCTGGGCGTTCAACCGGTTGTGCGTGGCCATTGTCCTGGCGGCGATGCTGCTCTCCTCCGCCTTGCTGGTTGGGGCGGACAAGCCGCCTTACGTCTTCGGAGTCTCCCTGTGGGGGATTCTGGGTTTTCTGGGCAGTTTCATTCTGGGCGGGATGCTGGCTGTCTCCCTGTGGCGTTCAGGCAAATAATTGGCTCTTCAACAAAAATAATGGGTAGCACTGGCGACAGTGAAAATGATGCGCTACAGTAATGTGCAATTGTCCCCCTTTAGCGTCAACCAGAGAAAGTCTATGGATCTTGTATCCTTTTATCAACGCATTCTTTCCCC
>JAFRLP010000001.1 GCA_017431185.1 Victivallales bacterium
GCCACGCATTTGGCGCAGGAAGTGCGGGTGGCCCCCTTGATTTCCCTGCAGGTCATTGCGCCTGTGGCGGACGCGAAAGCAGCCTTGATTTGCTCATGGTGCTTCTCTGGGGCAATGGCGAGTGCGGCGTGAAGGGCTCCGCAAAGTCCGTTGGGGGCACGTCCCCCTCCGCAGGCTGCCAGAGCGGGCACCAGGTCATCGCGTCCTGCACCAGCGGCGACTGCCTGGGCGCAGTTATGTGTTTTGGGCACTGCTGAGAAGATTTCCTCTGCTTTGGTCATGTTTCACTCCTGAACGATTGAGGGGCGGCATATCAGTTGGGCCAGGAACGGGACGGCTTCCGGCAAGGTTGAGACGCAGAGGTCGGCTCCATGGTCTGCCTGACTGCTGCCGGTCAGGCGGAGTTGCACGGTGGTCAGCCCGAAGCTCCGTCCCATCTGGATGTCGGCAATGCGGTCGCCAATCATGGCGGAATGCGCCACGTCGATGGCAAAGTCCCGACATGCCTGACGCAACATCCCTGTGGCGGGTTTCCGACAGTCGCAGCCATCTTCGGGACGGTGCGGGCAGAAGTAGATGGCATCCAGCTCTGCGCCTTCCTGCTGGAGCATTTCACGAAGTCTGGCGTGGATTGCCTCCAATTGCGGGAGTGTAACCAGCCCGCGGCCAATCCCCGATTGGTTGGTAAGCATGATGACGCGAAAACCTAATTGACGCAGTTCCTTCAGCGCAGTTCCGGCGCCAGGGGTAAGTTCAACCCCGTCAGGGGTGTTCAGGTAAGGGTGGTCATAGATAAGCGTGTCATCGCGGTCTATGAAAACAAAGGGGTGCTTATCCATAGGCGTTCATCCTTTTGATTTCACTGGCGCGTTCCTGAAGCGGCGCCAGCAGATGCTCGGGGACGAGTGGCTCCTTGGCGTTGCCTAGGCCAATGCGAATGCCCAGGTGAACCCCGCCCCCGTGGAAGTCGCTGCCGCCGCTGACCAGAAGAGAGCGCTCCTGGGCGGCGCGCAGGACATTGGCGGTCTGGGTTGGCGTGTGCTCCGGGTAGTACGCCTCCAGCGCATCCAGGCCCGCCGCGCACAGTTCGTCCAGTGTGCGGGCAAGTTTGTGCCCCCCCATGGAGGAATTGGTCATGGGATGCGCCCAGACGGTCACCGCGCCGGCGGCATGGATGGCGCGGATGGCCTCGGTTGCGGTCGCCATGCGCCTGCTGGCGTAGGCGGGTTTCCCCCGCCCCAGGTATTTGACAAATGCCTCCTGGACCGTTCGGCAGTAGCCTCGCTTCACCATGGCGAGGGCAATGTGCGGTCTGCCCAACACACAATCCTCGCCTCCGCAGGCAATGGCTTCTTCGCGGGTGACATGCTTGCCAAGTTCCCTCAGGTTGGCGAGAATCTGGTCGTTGCGTTCTTCCCGCCAGCGTCGCAGGTTGTTCAGCAGTTCTTGAAAGGCGGGAGTGCGCCAGTCCAGAAACAGCCCGACGATGTGGCACTGTTCCCCGAATGAGGTCAGGGTGGAGAGTTCCACACCTGGCACTGCCTGAAAATTCGGCAGTTGCTGGGCTGATGCAAGGAATTCCTCCACGCCATCGGTGGTGTCGTGGTCGGTAAGGGCCAGACAGGTTGTTCCCTCGCTGGCTGCCAATCGGGGAAGGGCGCAAGGCGATACCGCGCCGTCCGAGGCAGTGCTATGGCAATGCAAGTCTATCATAGGTGGAGAAGTTGTGTGACAAGACAATATAATCTTCGGAAAGGGGTTCTGCAAGTTTTCGCCCATGAATGGATTTTGATTTTCTGATGGGTGTGGGCGTTCTGCTTGAAAATCTGGAAGAATGACATACAGTAACTATTCTGAATCCCATTTTTGTCCACAAAACACACAAAATGCACAGAAGAGATTTTGTCAAAGGTCCTTACGGACCGTGATGGTTTGAGTTTTTCCCCGGGGACAAGCTCGCTTGTCCCCGGGGAAAAACAAGACCATCAGCGCTGCGCAAGCGCTTTTGGCAAAATCTCACAAACGCCGACAACATCAGAACCCTGGGTACACTCTCCTCTCCCAAACTCCAGAACTCCCAGTGGCGAAAGCAACAGTGAATTGCTTTCGCCGCGTGGAGTTCCGGAGCATTGGAGTTCAAGGCAGCAGACGCCAGAACCTTTCTCTCCCCACCTCTTGAACAGTTACGACATACATTTATAATCTACCCAAGACAACCATTCGAATTTTGCACATGACGGAAAAGGAACAACGACAGGCCGCAAGGCAGTTCGCCGCTGACTGGGCGAAGCGAGGCAACGAGAAGGGAGACACTCAGGCGTTCTGGCTTGCCCTGCTGCAAAAGGTCTATGGCGCGGATGACCCGAACTCCGCCGTGCTCTTCGAGCGCAAAGTGCAGATTGACGGGACTGCGCATTGGATTGACGCCTACCTGCCTGGCGTGCGTGTTCTCGTCGAGCAGAAGGACTCCGGCGTGAGGCTGGAGGCCAGCCGGCGCACGGGTGCGCCGCCGAAGCTCACGCCCTACGGCCAGGCCAAGCGGTACGACGACAATCTTCCCTTGAGCGAGAAGGCGCGTTGGGTCATCGTCTGCAATTTCCGGCGTTTCCTGGTCTATGACATGGAGCGCCCTGACCAGCCGCCGTCTGATGTCTCCTTGGAGAGCCTTGCGAAAGATCCCCGTCTGCTGGATTTCCTGGTTGACGGGAAATCGAGCGGTCCGTCCGACCATGGTCCCCTTTCGCTGAAAGCGGGCGAATTGGTGGGTGTGCTCTACGATGAACTGCTCAAGAGTTACGGCAACTCCGAACCGAATACCTTACAGCACCTCAACATGCTCATTGTGCGTCTCGTGTTCTGTCTCTACGCCGAGGACTCGGGACTGTTCGGACGAAGGAACGCCTTTCGTTCCTACCTGTCGCACTATCCGCCGGAGGACCTCCGCAACGCCCTCCAGCGGCTCTTCGAGGTGCTGGACACCCCTCCTGACCGGCGCGACCCCTATCTGGAGGAGTCGCTGGCCGCCTTCCCCTACGTCAACGGCGGGCTGTTTGCGAGACGCGACGCGCTCATCCCGCCGTTCAGCGAGACGCTCAAGGAACTGCTGGAGCGGAGGGCCAGCGCCGACCTGGACTGGTCAACGATCAGCCCCGCCATCTTCGGCGCGGTCTTCGAGTCCACGCTCAACCCCGAGTCGCGCCGTTCAGGCGGGATGCACTACACCAGCCTGGAGAACATCCACAAGGTCATCGACCCGCTGTTCCTGGACGGGCTGCGGGAGGAGCTGCGGCAGGCCCGCACCCTGCCCCACGGCAGGAGGCGCGAGTCGCGCCTGAGGCAGTTCCAGGCGAAGCTGGCCTCGCTGGTCTTCCTGGACCCCGCGTGCGGCTCGGGGAATTTCCTCACGGAGAGCTACATCGCCCTCCGCGAACTTGAGAACGAGGTTCTTGCAGAGCTCTTCGCGGGGCAGCCAGAAATCAACCTGGGCGACGTCATCAGGGTCTCCATTGACCAGTTCCGGGGAATCGAAATCAACGACTTCGCGGTCTCCGTCGCCGGCACGGCCCTGTGGATTGCCGAGTCCCAGATGTTCCGCAAGGCTGAGGACCTGCTCATGGGAAATGGGAATTTCCTCCCCCTGAAAAAGTGCTCTGGCATCGTGGAGGGCAACGCCCTGCGAATGGATTGGCGGCCTTTCCTGGATGCTCCTGCGGGCGGCCAGGCGTTCATCCTGGGCAACCCGCCCTTCGTCGGAGCGAGGATGATGACGCCAGAGCAGAAGAATGACCTGCTGGCGGTCTTCGGCCCGAAATGGCGGAACCTGGGCAATCTGGACTATGTGTGCGGGTGGCACCGCAAGGCTGCGGGGCTGATGCGGGGGACGGGAGTCCGCGCCGCATTTGTCTCCACCAACTCGATCTGCCAGGGGGGCCAGGTGGCAGACCTGTGGCAGGGGCTCATTCTGCAGTTCGGAGTCCACCTGGACTTCGCGCACCGCACGTTCTGCTGGGACAGCGAGAGCAAGGGCAAGGCGCACGTCCACTGTGTGATCGTCGGGTTCAGTTGCGCACCGACCCCAGTGCCGCCCTTCGTGTTCGACGGCGGGAGGCGCATACCCTGCACCCATCTCAATCCATACCTCATCGATGCGCCTGACGTGTTCATCGCCTCCCGCCAGCGCCCGCGCTGCGACGTGCCCGAAATCGGCATCGGCAACAAGCCCATCGACGGCGGTTTCTACCTCTTCACGGAGTCAGAGAAGGCGGAGTTCCTCAAACGGGAGCCGACGGCGGAGCGTTTTTTCCGCCCCTGGTACGGGGCGGAGGAGTTCCTCAACCGCACACCAAGGTGGTGCCTCTGGCTGGGCGACTGCGCGCCTGACGAACTGCGCTCCATGCCGCTCTGCTATGAGCGCGTCAGAAAAGTCCGCGAATACCGACTCGCCAGCCCAAGCGGGGGGACACGGAGACTCGCCGACCGCCCCACCCGGTTCCATGTCGAGAACATGCCCAGGGGGAACTACATCGTCATCCCCGAGGTTTCCTCCGAACGGCGGGAATACATTCCGATTGGCTTCATGGGCCCCGAATGCCTGTGCAGCAATCTTGTCCGAATCATTCCTGACGCGACGCTATACCATTTCGGCGTGCTGACGAGCAGCGTCCACAACGCCTGGACGCGGGCCGTCTGCGGCAGGCTGGAGATGCGCTACCGCTACTCGAAGGACATCGTCTATAACAACTTCCCGTGGCCTGAGGTGGGGGAGGCGCGGCGCGAGGCCATTGCGGAGACCGCCCAGGGCGTCCTCGACGCACGTGCCCAGTGCCCCGGCGCCTCGCTGGCGGACTTGTACGACCCCGTGACCATGCCCCTGGCGTTGCGGCAGGCACACCACCGCAACGACCACGCCGTGCTGGCGGCCTACGGCTTCCAGCCCTCCTTGACCGAGGCGCAAATCGTCGCCGAACTGTTCAGGATGTAGCAAGCCCGTCCCTGCCTTGAACTCCCGAACTCCGAAACTCCCAGTAGCGGAAGCAATGCACAGTTGCTTTCGCTGCGTGGAGTTTTGGAGCATTGGAGTTTGGCTCCTCCTACTTTCTCCCGAACTCCGAAACTCCCAGTAGCGGAAGCAATGCACAGTTGCTCTCGCTGCGTGGAGTTTTGGAGTATTGGAGTTTGGCTCCTCCTACTTTCTCCCGAACTCCGAAACTCCCAGTAGCGGAAGCAATGCACAGTTGCTTTCGCTGCGTGGAGTTTCGGAGCATTGGAGTTCAAGACGGCAGTCAGGATGCAGCAAGACAACGGCCTTGAAAGACCTTCTCACAGCCAATCTGGCGAATGCGATTGCGTCCCATCGTGTAGGGCGGTTCACAAGGCCGAGACGGACTTTCTGTCCATCATTTGCACAGGTGGAGGCTTTACGGAAAAAAACAAAAAAATACGTATCTGGCGTTTGACAGTTCCTGGATGACCGTATATAGTGTTAGACGGTATCTTTTGACTGCCCATTTTTCGTCTATTCGCCCGTACAGTGCCTATGCCCCGAATGTGCCAGAAAGGCCGAACACTGGCAAGGGCGGTGTCGCTGGCGGAGGAGGATGTTTTTTGCCATTACCAGTACATCATACTTTAGAAGAGGACACCCACATCATGCCAGCACTTTGACCATGACACAAAAAGGCCCGGCGATTGCGCCAACAATCGCCGGGCTTCGCAGCAACACGCACCGCCGCGCGTACATTGCCCCCCTTGTCCAGGGGTTAATAATGTACTGCGCCTTTTCAGTTTTGCCAGTCCACCGTCTCAAAAAACATTTGAAAAAAAACATTTGAACACGGCAAAAAAGAGTAAAACAAAAAAAGGAAAAAGTCATTATGATCTGCTCTCTGACAAAAAGTGCAGTTTCAACGGAGGCCATACTTGGAATCCTTCTTGAAAATGCACCTCTCTGATGTGCATGAAATCCCCGTCATAAACCCATTGAAAGTGGAATTGCCTTGCCGCATGGTCCCCTTTTCAGTGTCGATGTCCCGGAAATGGAAGGATTTCAACTGCTGGGTCTGTTTCTATGAGAAGGACAGCGCGTTTGAGTGCCTGTGGCGCAATCCACAAAGATACTTGTCCAGTCTTCGGAAATTCAAGGGTGTGATATCCCCTGATTTCAGCATTTCCCTGACCTCCCCCTGGTCGGAGCAATTTCTCCAGTTTGCCCGCGGACGGATGGTGGCTGGATGGTTGCAGAGCAACGGGATTCCAGTCATTGGAAACGTCCGAACAGTCCGTGGTTTCACGACCAAAATCAATGCGGAAAAGCAGATGAAGCATATTCCTGGAAGTCCATATTTCATGCCGGGAAGAAGCATCTTTCTTGGAACTATGGAGGATGCACAGAAATTAATCAATGAATTTGCAGGAACGGGAGAATGGATAGAACCAAATCGTGAACGAATCCATTTTTCAAGAGTGATAGGAAAATATGTTAATTACCTTAATGAAAAGCAAACTGAAACAACCATAGGCATCCTCCATTACTCACAATCTGGCACACATATTGTACCCGCAAATCCACAAGGAGAAGAAAAATGATTTTCATTGCAGAAAAAGAAACCTTTGGAAAACTCTATGCCTTCACTTCAACCAATCCAGATGCGATTCTCACAATCACCATGAACAATGGTGTTGTTTTCAACGCCGTTGCCGATACGGATTATGAAACCGACAACGGATTGGAAATGTCTGATCCTGGATACGAGGAATTCCATGCCATGCTCCTCCGTCGGATTGACACGGGAGAACTCTTAGAAATCACCTATCACAATTTTCCTCGTAGAATCACCTGCGATGGCGTGTTTGTGGCAGGTTCAGAAGAAATGGAGTGATTGCGTCTGTTCAATTGGTGGAATGGTCTCCTGTGGTCAATTCCCTGTCGGGGAGTGAGCATGGCGGAGCATTGGAGTCCAAGACGGCAGATGCCAGAAC
>JAFRLP010000144.1 GCA_017431185.1 Victivallales bacterium
AAGTGATGAAGCCTGGGGAGTGCCGCTCTTTGTCGATGACCAGGAGAAGACCGTCGCCAACGCCATTTGCCCGCTCTGGCTCATTGAAGACCCCGATGGGCTCTTCTGGGGCGAATACTACCGCAGGGGCCTCCAGAAGACACTGGACTTTTTCCCCGAATGCACCATGCTGGACTTCGACTACGAGCCTTTCGAGCGCCTGGGCACGTGCGACAACTGCCTGGCCGAATTCGCCAAATTCGCAGGGCTGGACAAGGCGCCGGAGAGGGAGGCAATTGTCGATGGGTGTCCGCTCAACCAGAAATGGCGCGCCTTCAAACTGATGCTCCATCGGAAAATCCTGGAAAAGCATGTCGAGGCATGCCACCGGCATTTTCCGCAGCTCAAAATCACACTCTGCATGGACATGCCGAAGGACGAGGAACTCTCCCGCTGGGTCGGAAGCACCACGCTCGGGAAAAGCGACGGCTACACGCCGATGAACTACACCTCCGGCGTCGTCTACTACGACGCCCTGGGTTCACAGAGGCGCATCCTCGGAGCCAAGGCGTTCATCCTGAGCATGGTTGACCCGTCCGAGGAACTTGAAAGGTTCTTCCGCAGATACACGCCGGAAAAACTCGCGCAGAATGCCGTCGCCACCGCCGCCCTGGGCGCCCAGGGATTCATCGTCTATCCATCGGACATCCTGGATGGACGATGCCTCGCCTGCCTTTCAAACGCATTCGCGGCCATCCAGGAGGCGGAGGATTTCTATTTCCAGGGAGAGGAGTGCTCCGCGCTCCTGAACGTGACACCCGTGAACACCGTCGAGGCGCGGATTGAGGACGAAAAGGGCAATCCCGTCTCCATTCAACTGCCCGACATTCTGCCCGCCCTTCGCCGGAGGCTGCATCGGCGGGACGGCTCCTACGTCGCCACGTTGCTGAACTACTCGGGCCGCGAGGCATTCCTCCGCGTGGCCATTCCGTCGTTTGGCGGAAATGGTGCGGTCGCGGTGCGTGATGTACACGCGGATGAGCAGTTCACCGGCCTCTCTGCGGAAAGCATCCGCCAGGGCTTCCTTGTCCGTCTGCCCGCCGACGGTGTGCGCGTGCTTTGCATCGGCAAATCGGCCACGGCGGTCACGCAGGAGTCGGTCGGAAGCCTGCTCGTGGCCTCCAAACGGCAGTTGGAGGAGTTCCGCACGCTCTACCAGCCCCGCCAGGAAGGGGCGGCCAGCCTGACCTGGCTGAAGCAGCGGAAAAGCGACAAAATCGCCGTGAAACTTGGATTGGGCGAACAGTCCATCGTCATTGACCCGGAAAAGGCCGAGTTGACGGCATGGCTCAACGGGCCGCTGTCCCCTTTCGGCGGTCCAGGAGCCAGCCTGGGCGGCGTCAGGTTCTTCACTCTCTCCGTGCAGGGAGCACAGGAATACCAGGTGGACGGCAGCGCACTTGCCCCATCCGGCGCATCCATCAGTTTCCTCCACACGGTGCCGAAGGACTCCGGCTTCGGGGAGGAGAATCCGCTGGCCGGCCTGCAAATCCGAAAGACCTTCCGGCTTCTGCCAGGAGACCAATGGCACGGCACTCTGGAAATTGTCACGCAGATGCTCAATCCCACCGACACGCCAAAGACATTCGGCTTCCGCTTCAATAACGTGCCGTTGTCCGAATACAAGCCACCGGAGCCGCCCTACAAGGTCTGCCTGGACGGCGTTCCCGTCACGCCTGGCACGGTCAGCCACCGTCCAGGCAGGCTCATCAACTGGGACGCAGGGGGCGCCAGAATCGAACACGAAGGGGAACTGCGAATCGAGGCAACCGCGCCGTATTACACCTACCAGGCATACTGTCCCCAGGCCGACGGGTTCTATTCCTGGGCCTGCCCGACGCTCCAGACGACGGAGCTGCTCTTCTCCGACCAGACCCTGCCGCCTGGCGGACGCAGGGAGTTCAGGCAGACCTGGAACTTCCGCCTACGCCAATAGACTTTCCGGACTTGCAAATCACCAGAAGAGACAAACCACTGACACCCCCTGAAATCGGCATGAACGCAGGAAAGGCAGCCATGGAAAAAGTGAAATACGACGTTGTTGTCTGCGGCGCGGGAGTGGCCGGTGTCGCGGCCGCCGTCTCCGCGGCCAGGCAGGGTGCGAGGACGGCGTTGATTGAAAAGCAGTGCCTGCTGGGCGGACTGGCCACTTCAGGGCTCATCTATGTCTATCTGCCGCTTTGCGACGGGCATGGGCGTCAACTGATTCGCGGAATCGCCGAGGAACTGCTCAGGCGATGCGTGGAATACGGCCCGTTTGACGTGCCGGAGCAGTGGGGCGGCCCCAAAGGAGGCAATCCAGGCTGTGCCGAGGCGCGGGCGAACCGCTATGCCTGCTGCTTTTCCCCCGCGGGCTTCACCCTCACGCTGGACAAACTGCTGGTGGAGTCTGGCGTTGACCTGTGGCTGGACACCGTGGTGTTCGAGGTCGGGAAAAACGGGAATGCACTCACCTCGGTCACGGTGTTCAATTCGTCCGGCAAAGTTGAGATTGAAGGCGGGTGCTTCGTGGACGCCACTGGCGGAGCCTACGCCATACAGATGGCGGGGGGAAAAGTCCACCGCAGCGAAAACCAGCTCACGCCGTGGTTGCTGGAGATGGCGGAAGACCCCGCGTTCTTCCATTTCACCGACTCCCTGCATATCCAGTGCGCCTGGAGGGCACCCACCGACGCAGACCTGGAGAACTGCACCGGCGCGCCGGTCTGCGCTGACTGCAGCAGCGGCAAGTCAATCACGAACTTTGTCCGCCAGGCCTGGTCCCTCATGCGACGCCGCTACGACGGCAATGCAGCGCCTGAGGCCAAACGGAAAACCTACCCCGTCTCGCTTCCTGCCATGCCACAACTGCGAAAAATCGGCAGCATCGACGCCTGGAAAATCCTGAAGGACGAAGACCGCGACAAACGCTTTGAGGACTCCGTTGGCATGGTGGGAGACTGGCGCCGCCCCGCCCCTGCCTGGGATACGCCATACCGTGCGCTTGTCCCGCGTGACGTCGCCAATGTCCTGGCAGCCGGACGCTGCATTGGCGTACAGGAAAACGCCTGGGAGGTCTATCGGGTCATCCCCGCAGCCGCCATGACCGGGGAGGTCGCGGGTGTCGCTGCCGCGCTCTGCGCAGACCGCAATGTCCTGCCTCGGGAACTTGACATAAAGAGCCTGCAGCAAATCCTATCCGCCATCCGAAACGGGTGATTGCCAAGGCTCCCCGCACTGGAGGCAATATAGCATAGGGCAGACCTGGAAAGTGGTTCAGGAACTGTGCGAAACGCTCTCCCCGCCGTCATCGGAATAGCACATCTTGCGGTATTTTGCGGGCGACACCCCCGTCTGTTCACGGAAACGCTGGTAGAAATACACCAGACTGGTGAAATGGCACTGCAGGCTGATGGCTTTGATGGGCAACGTAGTACCCGCCAGCAGTTCCCTGGCCTGTCGAATTCCCTCACGCAGACGATACTGCACAGGTGAGAC
>JAFRLP010000145.1 GCA_017431185.1 Victivallales bacterium
CGCGCATAGATGAGACCATAGCCGAAGATTCTTCTGTCCACGCTCTGCGAAGGACAGAAATTGATTTTGTTGTTTGGCAAATACGTCTCCAGCCGATATTTCCAAAAACGGGTGCTGCCGTTTCCCATCGTGTAGGGAATGGAGTAGTCTTCGTTCTCTTCCGCATACATCAGGAGTGCCAGTCCAACTTGCTTGAGGTTCGACTTGCAGGAGACGTCCCTTGCCTTCTCGCGCGCCTTGCTCAGCGCAGGCAGAAGCATGGACGCCAGTATGGCGATTATGGCTATGACGACCAGCAATTCGATTAAAGTGAAGAATCTCGGGCGAAAAGGCAAGTATTTCATGTGCTGCTCCTTGTGGATTGAAACGTCCATGGATATTTTACCACATTTCAGATTTTTTCGCAAGAGTAAAAATCAAGCAAAAAGGGTAAAAAAAGAGCAATGCCACTAAAAAGTTATCACCAGAGGGATAACCAGAGAAAAAGCGTTGAGAGAGACTTGCAAAAATGTAAAATGGGTATATTTTCAACACAGACATTTTTCCAATCATCCGCTTGCTTCAACGCCATCATGATTATCAATCCGACCTTCCGCTATCCAACCAAGCCCTTGATGTCAACGCTGGTGAATGTCCGTTCCTGCGGACACTACTGGATTCCGACGGGGCCATGGCATGACGGCGTCCAGCGCAAAAAATTCCTGCAGCTGTTCTGGGGCATACGGGGGACAGCCGTGGTAGGGCGTGAGGAAGGCGAAACGCTTCTGGAGCCGGAAAAAGTCTGCTTCTATCTGCCGGGAGATTTGCACCGCATCTCCCTGAAACAGCCCCCCCTGGAGTACTGCTTCCTCACCTTTGACGGCGACTTGGTTGAGGAACTCATCCGCCGCTTCCATATCACCCGGGAAACACGTCATGCCGGCCCGTGCCCCATGGAACTCTTCCAGTCCCTCATCCTGAATCTCCACGACTATTCGACACGCGGCGAATACCTGGCAAGCGCGGACGGCTATCGCATCCTCTGCCTGGCATTCGCAGGAAGAAAGGTGGAGAACACACTGGCGGAACGCTTCAAGGCCGAGGTTTCGGAAAATCTGGCCGACCCGAAACTGCAACCATCAAAAATCGCAGCCACGCTGGGCATACATCCCACCACACTTACCCGAAATATCCATGCCGTTTCAGGCATGACTCCCAAGGAATACATCACCGCCCTGCGGCTGCAACGAGTCCTGGCGCTGATACGCACATCCCCGCGCAGTTTCAAGGAAATCGCCCAGGAAACAGGGTTTGACAACGCCAACTACCTCGCCAAAGTGTTCCGCAGAAAATTCGGCTGCTCCCCCACGGAATTCCGCAATGGGACAGAATTGAGCCAGCCAATGCAGCGGATGTCAGATTCTGTCCCGGTTCCCAACAGGGAGACCATTGAGGCCATCGAAGAAGGAGAACGCATTGCCCACGCCCCCAACGTCCCAGGGTACAGAGACATGAAGAGTTTACGCAAGGCGCTTGACTCATGAAATATCTTCCATAAAAAGCACCTCTCCCGCTATTTCACCTGGAATATCCTGAAATCATGGCGGGGCACTGAGATGGTGGCCACGCCGTTGGTCAGAGGCACGGACTGCCTGCTCTCCCAGTCCGTGAGGGATGCGGGCTGGAATCCCAGGCGGGTCAAGTCGAGCGTGCCTTCCGCCTTGTCGCCAAAGCTGGAGACGATGACCAGCGCCTCTCCAGTTTTTGACAGCACCGTGCACCGCCATTGCGGGCAGGACACTGACACAGGCGGATTCTCATAGCATGGCGTGACCTTGACCTCCTGCAAGGAATAGCCCCATTGATAGAGAGTGCGCCATATCTTGTTCCAGATTCCTGTCGCTCCACCGCAGTTCATCACAAACGGCAAATCGTAGGCCAGCGTGACAGCCAGGAATGTGCGCGTGACATAATCCTTGTTGTTCCCCGTAATCTGCACCAGAATCTCGGGAATGGCGCCAGACTGCACTCCCAGCGTGCAGGTCTGCAAATACCCCTCGCTGAAACGGTCCTGGAAATCCTTGCTGCCGTACTCCGCCTCCAAATCCAGCACAATGGCGGCAAAGGCGGTGTAGGGGATAAGATTGGTGTTGGTGGCGTGGGCGATGAGCAAAGGCCGTCCGTCAGGCAGGGTTTTTCCTTCCTGATAAAGCATGATGGCGGTGCGTTTGAGGAGTTCGCGCTGCTCAAAGACATCGAAATAGGGCTGAATCGCGCCATTTGGCAGACGGTAGGCAGGCCCTGTGACGGGATTCGGATTTGTCCAGTCACGCACATTGTCGTAGTAGATGCCGTCCATCCCCTCACGGACAAGGGCACGAAGGTAGTAGACCACCATATCGCGGAAACTGGCGGTCGGCGTGACATTGTACTCATCGGCGTTTTCGGCGCGATACTCACTGCACCACCATTCATCCATGAACGTCCGATAATCCGCAAACTCCAGATGGGCACAACGAGAGTTGAGATAGGGGACGTTCCAGCGGGAGATTCTGGAATAGGCAATGCCTCGTTCCAGATGGTTCTGGAAGGATTTGCGGCGGTGCTCAGGGGCCCCCGTCAGATGACGCATGAACTGCTCCACCATCGCCTGGTCGGTCTCCTTGGAGAACTGGCGTTTGGCGAGGTAATTGACAAAGGAGTAGTCGCCATCAGCAGGCTGGAAAGTCGTACAGTTGCTGCTCCCCCAGCAATAGGGTCCGGCGAGGGTGCAGAGCGTCCACGCATTGGGGAAGACCACGCGCTCCTGCAGACGGCGGGTATAGTCGGGGCGCGGTCTGACGGGCGTGGCCTGAATCGCCTGCTCCAGCGTGAAGGGGGTATCCCAGACGGTGGGCTTGCCGACGATGTTGACGCGGAGGGTGGCTGAGGTTTCGTCCGCCACCACCTCCAGGGCGTCGCCATTCTCGGGAATGGACCACCCCTGGTCGGTCTGGGCACACCACGCCAGACCATGCGCAAGCGTACCCAGCCAGACGTAGGGGCGGAATGACCCGCTCAGTCTCGGGGTCTTCTGCGACTGGGAGCTGCGCCACAGCACGCCAGTGCCCGACGGAAGCATTTTCGCATCGTTGTACTTGAGTTTGTTGCAGGTGGAGTGGAGTTGCGTGGCATATTCCCGATGCAGCGGCAATGACAGCACCGCACTGCGGATTTCCTGCCGTCCATTGGGACGGAACTCCAGCGAAAATCGATAAAAGCCATCGTAATCCAACATGCCTTTCAGGATGGCGGTGCCGCCCTTCCAGGTCAAGGTTGTCTCCGTGCAGGCCCTGTCCTGGGCGCGTTCCGTGAAGCGGAACGCGCTCTCCCGCAGAATTTCACCGTTGATGGACAGGGTGATGGGAGCGGCCAGCAGCTCTTTCCCGTCTGCGGTCACGGCATCGAAGAAACCATCGCGGAACGAATAGGAGGTGAGCAGGCAGGAAATTTCACGTTCCCCCTTGGCGACCAAAGGACGATACGGCGGAACGATGACCCTTTCCGTGGCGATGGTGTTATGTTCCCAAGGGCAGGTGCGGCGCACGAACTTGCGGCTCAGTTCCTTCTTTGCGCCGTTCTCGCCCTGCAACGCCACGGAGATGACGTACTCCCCGTCAGGCGGTGCAAAATCGGCGCTTTCGGCCTCGAATCCCCACTTTGTACGCAGACCTGGCAGTTCGGCAACCTGCGCTCCATTGTCCTGGGTCACCCGAAAGACGGCGGACTGCCAGTCCGTGGCAGGCTCCTCGGGACTGCCGAAACGCGCCCGCAATTTCCGATAGTAAGGATAGAAGCCAAAGTCCAGTTGCGCGTCTTTCTTCAGATTGGGGTTGTCCCATCGCGCCGCCATCAGCGGGTCATGGGTGAAATTGCGTCTGTATAGCACATCCGCGCTGTCGGCATCCTGCACGGTGACGCGAAATTCCGTCACAACCTTGGAGCCATGGTCGAAGGCGAAATGCAGCGGAACGGTAGCCTGCGCGGGGATTTCGACCACCTGGTCTATCTGGCGCGGAGCCGCATCCGACACTGCATCACCTTGAATGCGGACACGATGCGCTTTGTCAACCTGATTGCGCACCATCAGGTGCAAATCATATTTTCCCTTGGCGGCCTCCGCGCCAATGCCCATCTGGGATACCACAGGGGCCTCGGAACTGACAGTGGCCTTCGTCATCGTGTCTGGCGCAGAGAAAAACAATACCTTATGCAAGGAGGTCTGTTCAGCGGGCTGCTGCCAGTTGCGTCCCGCCAGCATTCCCCAGACGGTTCCCTGCCTGACTGCGGGCTTGCCCATTTCCGCCAGCGGGATGGCCATCTCCATGCTCCAGACACCGTTTTCGCAACGGCTGGCCGTGGTGACATTCGGCAACCACTCCAGATGGTGCGTATGGGTGGTTCCCCCGTTGACAATGGGATACTTGGTAGTGAATGTCGTGCCTGACGGATTGACAATAATCTGGTACACGGCCTCAACGCCAGGCGGGGTCAAGTCCAACTCCACGTTGTCATCCAGAAAGACTCCGCCGTTGCGTTTCTTCACGCGGTCTAGCAATTGCACTCCGTCGGATGGCAACTGGCTGGTGGCCGCAAAATAGAAGGAGTCGGGAGTCAGCGCGAAATGGAGTGTGCCCTGGCGTGCAGACAGGAACAGGGAGTTGTGCTTGACAACCCCCTGCACTGTCAGGCACTCTGTCGTCTCGATTTTGCCGTCAATCACTGGAGTTTTTCCGAGCACTGGCAGAATGAACTGGGTGTCAGCCGCCAACAAAACCGTTGCGCAAATCAACAGAATGGTCAAAATCTTTTTCATAGATGTGAAATGTTTTTTCCGCGAGGCCTGACGGCCTCGCGGGCAGGTTGTGGCCTCACGCCCAGCACACCAAGTTCAGTCGGCAAATCTGGGTTCTGGACATGGCAACACAGGTGGGAGCACTGAACAGTTACAAGAAAA
>JAFRLP010000146.1 GCA_017431185.1 Victivallales bacterium
ACCATGAAAAGGGTGGTGGGGGCGTGGCAGGAGAGGCACAATTCAAATCCACGGCCCGTGAAATGGCACTTTACTTGTGAAGACGCAAGGGTGAAACTCCTCTCGACATATCCGAAAATTTAAATGTTACATGATACTAGGGGCTAGGCGGGTTTGGCAGGCCGCGCTCCGCGCGACCACTTTCAGATTCCTTATTGGACCCTTTTTTTCGTCTTAACCAGCCGAATACACCAAGAAACTCCTTGCCGTCTCGTTCAGCCCTTCTTTTCAGCGTCACATACAGCAAACCATAAATCGAACCACTAATCGCCAGAATCATCCAAAGCCATCCCGCATTGCCCTTGATGAAATTAAAAGTATGGAGAAAGAGCCCATGCATTGCCTCCCACACCATTTTCCAGAAGGCAACAAACTTCTCTCTTAGGAAGACCCACCAACCAAGAAAAACAATAGCCACCCAAATCACACAGAGTATAATAGCACGAACGATACTGGCCAGGTATCTAAGTATATTCTTAAGTTGTTCAATATCAGAGATTATTTTCCAAAGTTTAACTGGAAATTTACAGAAAACAAATACAACAATACCTTTCAGCATTTTTGCAAAGAAGTCACCAATAACATCAAAAATGTTTTCTCGTGCCACTTGGTTTTCCTCTTGGATACAGGCTTCAGAATCCGCCGATGAATTTTCTTGCTCTTTTCTTTTCATGTTTGTTCAAATGGATTTGATCACAAAAACTCTTCCAACACTCAATTGAGTGCCTTATGGTCTAGAATGGTGATTTCCTTTACATTCGGATGGGAGTGCTTGAACTGGGCCTTGACCTCGGCGGCATTCCATCCCGATGACAGGGTGAAGGAACAATTTGCGCCGCAAGTTCCGCCAGTTGCGGTCTTGTACTGGAGTTTGACCATGAATCTCGTTGACATGAACGTTCTCCTTTTTTTGGGGGGTAGAATGTTGGATGAAACTTAGAATCCTCGAAAATCAATAAACAATACAGGTTCATCTGCAACAATCTGACAACAAAGAGAGATTTTTCTTTATTTTTTTGTAATCCCTCCTATAAAACACACCGTGTTTCCTGCGTTGTGTTGACGGCTGCGTGGACGCCGCCGCTACCTTTACTCACAGACTGATACTGGCCGCGCGGAGCGCGGTCTGCCAAACCCGACACCCTTTCATGAGGCTGATATGCCAAACCCACCGCCCGTTCATGAGACCGATATGCCAAACCCGCCACTCGTGCTTGGTTTCACAGGCAGGTTTGGCAGGCCGCGCTCCGCGCGGCCAATGCGGAATCTGGACAGTATCAGCGGCAGAAGCATTGCTGTTTTGTAATTTGAAACAGCAAGAGCATACCGTTTGCGTTTGTCCTTTCGGCAAATATATTATTGCGCTGACACCTTGTTCAGCGACATTTGTCACCTTCCCTCCCCCTTTTCCAATTCCAATCCTCCATGAGCAAAATATCCGTTGACGAACTAAAGCGCCAGGTACAGGCCATTTCCGTGGCCAGCGGAATCCCAGAAGAGGATTCGGCAATGCTGGCAGATGTGCTGGTCTGCACCGATATGCGCGGCATCCACTCCCACGGCGTCGTGCGTCTGGCGCGTTACCTGGACTGCATCAAGGCAGGCGGCGTCAAACCGAACGCACAGCCAATCACCCTAACTGAAAGCGCCAACTCTCTGCAAGTCAGCGCCGCAGGCGGACTCGGCATCCCCGCCGCAGTGAAGACCATGCGTCGGCTCATGGAGAAAGGCAAATCCCAGGCCATCAGCGTGGCGACCGTCAACCACAGCGACCACTACGGGGCGGCAGGCTACTATTCATCCTTGGCGTCAGACCAGGGCTTTCTGGCGTTCTCAATGAGCAACACCTGTCCCCTGGTCGCCCCCACAGGAGGACGCGCCGCCGCCATCGGCAACAATCCCTTCGCCTATTCGGCCCCAGGCTCCAAATACCGAGGAGTACTGTTCGACATCTGCATGAGCAAAGTGGCCAGCGGGAAAATCATTCTGGCGGCAGGCGAGAACAAACCCATCCCAGAGGGGTGGATTCTGACCAAAGAGGGCAAACCGACCACCGATCCCAATGAAATCTGGCGGGACGCCGTGATGCTGCCATTCGCAGAGCACAAAGGCTACGGCTTTGCCGTCATGGTGGAAATACTGACCGCCGTGCTTGGAATGTCCGGCCTGATGTCCGAGGTTCACTCCTGGAACACCACCCCTGGTCAGGACGCCAACACAGGACACGCCTTTATCCTCATCAATCCAGCCTTCCTGGGCGGCGAGGCACAGTTCCGCACCCGCATCGATAACATGATTGACGAACTCAAAGCGTGTCCGCCCATGGATGGCGTGGCGGAAATCCTCTACCCGGGCGAATTGGAATGGCGCCGTGAGGCCTCCGCCAAACAGGACGGCATCGACCTGCCGACCGCCTCACGCCAGGAACTTCAGCGGGCAGCCCGGATGTCAGGCGTGGTTCTATAGGCTATTGCTCTGGGCATTGCCCCCACTTACTTCCCCTGAATGGAGAACCAGACCTGCGACAGGTCAATGGCAATGGCATACGGTTTCCTGAACTGATTGCCAAACTGGTCGCAGTGGCAATCGCGGAAACGGAGGGTCACGGAAGAGTGCCCTTTCCAAAGAGCCTGGTTGACAGCCTCCGTCACATCCAATGACATCTCGAATGAGCCAATCTTCGGGCCAAACGGCAGCAAGAGAGAGGCCAGAGGAGTGACCGTGAATCCAAACCCCGTGTCAACGGTGATGGAACGCTGCTCCTCGTTGAGCAATTCCACCTCGACCTGCCTGGGATAATTCGCCTGGTAGGGTGAAAAGCGCAAATGCAGGGAGGCGCACCCGACGCTCTCCTGTCCAACATAGTCCAGCAGATTCAGCCGTATCACGGCACGGTCGCGCCGATTCAGATGATTCGGAGAGCCCAAGGTCAAGCGCCCTTTTTTATCGGGTCCCGCAAAAAAGATCTTGCCATTCAGCACGGTAGCCAAGTCCGTCATCGGTTCAGGCAAGAGTTTCCGCTCATCGTCCACAGGGGCGGCAAGCGTCACTTTCCGTTCCCCGTCAACGGTGAAGACCGTGACGCCCGCCAGATGCTTCCATTGGAGCATTCGCCCCGTGAGAATCAGACCACTGGTCTGACATGGCGTGACCAATTCCACCCGTTTCCCCGTTCCGTCCGCCAAGGGAGAGATTCGCGTTGCGGCATCCTGCGTTTTCAGGAGTTTGCCGTCCCAAGTCCGCATGCCATCGACTTCGGCCTCACCGAATAGAGTGACAGCGGTCACCGTCGCGGGCTTGTCCAGTCCAATGGACATCACGCCCCCGCCGCCAGCACACACGGCGCAATCCCTGGCCCAAGCAGAGAAGACCAGAAACGCGAGCAAAGAGAAAGGTTTTCTGAACATCATTTTCGCGACACTGGCGCTGGTCATTGCAACTCGATGCGGCAGAGCTTATCGGGGTCACGATGAAGGAAAGTGAAGGTGGGAATGAGACTGGAGATTTCGGAGGGGCCTTCCGCGACCCGAATACGATAGATGTTCATCAGAAAAGCGCTGCCAGGCTTGCCGTCAGGCAGTCCAAGGTCCGCCAAAGGCAGGGTGACCTGCGCCTCCCAACGGTTGGCAAAACGTTGCGCGGTGACCTTGCAGGGGCTTTTCCAGGTACTGTCCAAGGAGAGACCGCCAGGCGAAACTTTCCAGCCTTTTTGCGCGCCATTGGCGTTGAGGTCGATCTGGTAGTAAGGCGTCAGCATACGTTCCTCCACACTGCCATTGACGAAAATCTCGAAGCAGTCATCCCCCGACACTCCACCTGTTTTTTCCTGGGTTGCCGTGGTCTTGATTTTGTCCATTTCGGGGTCAAAGGCCATCAGGTGAAGGTAGAGATTCTGCTGGTCGTAGGAGAGGTCGGCGTAGGTGGGGAACTGGCTGGTGCGTCCATCCTTCTGCGCGAACTGCCAGCGCAACGGCTTCCGGGTGTCCGAAGGCACCATTAGAGTCTGCGGCTTGAACTGCAACTGGAGCGCATGACGCTCCTGCGCATTGCGGAATTCCCCCTGAATGACAGCCACCCTGCTGGCATAATCGGAATCAGGCGAAAGTTTCGCGAGCGCCTCCTGCAAATCCCTGTCCAGACGGCCCATGTCCTCGGCGGAGAAAATGGCGGTGGCGCGAGACTGGGGAAGAGCCCCTTCGCGGGTGACAAACTGCCGTCGCCCATTCTCGTTCCAGCACCGTCGCGCGGTCTCCCAGAAGTCGCGCATCTCCTGCTCCGCAGAACCATAGAACAGCCGATAATACTCCCGCAGCAGGTCGTTCATGTCCAAATCAGGATTCCAGTACAGTTTGGCCGTAATGTAAATGTCCAGATGCTGCATTCCGGGACGGGTGACCTGGCGGCGCTGTCCTTTGGAACGCTGGGCGTATGACTCGATGAACTCGCCGCCATACCCCTGGCTGTGCAGAAAACGCAGGTCCTCCTGCGCAACATCAGGGAAGAAGATGGGATAATCCTGCCACGGAGGACGCCACACGGTGAGATAATAGTCCCAGAAGTAGATGTTGCGGGTCTGCGCCCCCCAGGCGAGAATGTTCTTCCGCTGCGCCTCGCGGTAGGCTGGAGCAACAGTGAACGCCCGCTGACGGCAAATCATCACGGAGACGCTGGGATGCAATTTGACCTCGGACGGAACAATGTTATATCGGCCATAGGCCAGCCCTCCCACACTGCACTCAGGATGACGGGCATAGACCCCCTTGGCCACCTCATTGATGAAATCCCAGATGTGAAACGAGAACTGTCCCTGCACCCCCAAGTCAGGACGCAGCTGCGCCTGGCACTGCGGACACTCGCAGATGCGATGGCAGCCATCCCCTGGCACCAGCGGAAACAGACGGTGCTCAGGGTGTTCGTCAAAGTACTTGCAGACATGCTCGATGACCTTTTGGCGAAACTGGGGATTGCTGAGGCAATACTGCGACTCAGAGACGGAAAAACCTTTCCCAGCATGACGTTTGCCCTTGAGCACTCCGTAGAATTCGGGATTGGCCTTGGCGATATCCTCCAGATAGCGGAAGCTGTGGTTCAGCTGGACAGGAGCCTCGCCCCCCAGCCCTAGCTGCTTGTACCAGAGGACGTTATCCTCATCCGCATTGGCGAAGGTGGCAAAGAGGATGTTGCGATAACGGAAAGCGGGTTTTCGGCGGATGTCCAGACCGTCCAGCCGAACCTCCTGCCTGACGGGCACGACAGTCCCCAGTTTCCCAGGCCAGTAGAAGCGCACGCCGAAAGCCTCCTCCAGAAGGGCGTATGCGGCGAAAAGCGTGCCGCTGGAACCGAAGGAGCACAATTTCAGGCTCTCCTTCCAGACCACACTGCGGTTGAAGGGGTGGCGCAGGCCGATGATGGGGCCGCCAGCGTAATCACGGCCCGCCACCAGAACTCCCTCCGGCACGGTTTTCACGACATATTCATCAGCCGCGAATGAATCCGTCCGGACCCCGTTGGACAGCAAGGCGGGAGTGGCCCCGACATGGATGGCCGCCCCGTCCGCACGACTTTGGATGGGCAACTCCACCCCCGTCGCCTGACGGACAAAGCGCTGAATCTCGCGGGCGGCGAGCATCTCCGCGTCCTTGGGCTGTTCCGCCACCACAATGGCGGTCAGGCCACGGCCAGCAACCGTCAGGTCAGCCGCCCACAGTGAGGCGGCCAGCAATATGATAACCAGTAATTGTCTCATCATCTCCTATGAAACACCCCGTGTTTTCTGCGTTGTGTTGACGGCGGCGAGGACGCCGCCGCTACCTTTACTCACTGTTCGCGGAATTTTACCATGTCATAGTTGTGATTGACACGGTTGTCCTCAATGGTGTCATAGTCAAAGGGGGCGGAGTGTCCATCCAGGAACAGAAGATTGGCCTTCTTATTGTGGCGGAAACGGAAGCCGCGAAGGTATTCTGGACGCAGAGAGGTGGTGTCCTGTCCAATATAGTAATAGTCCTTGCTGCGCAAATAGAGGTCAGTCCAAACCATAGTGTGTGAAGGACGTTTGACCTGGACCCGTTTGGCAATCGGATATGACCACTGGGTTCCGTTCCAGTACCCGAAGTTGCCATTATAGGCGTAGTTCACTCCGATAATGCCAGAACGCTCCGCCTCTGGGTCGCAGGGACAGGTGACCTCGGGATAGTTCTTGCCGTTGTTGTACTTGTTCATGCGGTGGGCGTTGTCAAAATGCTTCTCCCCATAAATCCAATAGGCATAGGTGTAGATCCAGGTGCCTGGCTCGTTCTTGTAAAAAGCCAACATCATGACGTCATCATGGGAGGAGGAATACAGTTCCATCTGGATGCCAAACTGCTTCTCGTTGTTCACGCAGACAACGGCGCGCGCCTTGTCACGAGCCTTGGCCAACGCAGGCAGCAGCATCGCCGCCAAAATGGCAATGATGGCGATGACCACCAGCAGTTCAATCAGCGTAAACACTTGTTTTTCAACAAGTTGCAGAGATTTACGAGGGTGTGTTTTCATGTTTGTCTCCTGTACATTTTTGCGACTTTTGCGCAACGTTGAAAAGCGTCTGCCAGAAATTGCCGAATCTGCGGTTCCGCCTGTTCTCGCGGCGGCTTTTCCGAATTGTAGAACGGGGTGTGTTTCATCTGAATTTCAAAACTGAGCGGTCCCGTGTAGGCGGAGGTGTTGAGAATGTCCACCAGCCGCCGCCAATCGACGGTGCCGTAAAAAGGCGGCTGATGCTTATCCAAGGTGCCGTCATTGTCGTGCAGATGAATGACCGCCAAACGGTCCTTGAGCCGTTCCAGATGCTCCAGTCCTCGGTTGAAGCCGTAATTGCCATGGCCCGAGTCGTAGGTGATGCCCAGACGCTCCTTGGGATAGTCGCGCAACAGTTCCTGACTGACCTCAAACTCCTCGTTGGGCATGTTCTCCAAGCCCAGGCTGGCATGGTGCTTCTCCAGCACGGGCATCAATTCGTCCAGCGACCGCCGCAGCTGCACGACATACTGCGGAATCCTGTCCAGTTCCTCCTGCGGGAAACCCACCGCACGGCGATAGCAAGGAATGTGGATGGCCAGGGCGCCCGTGCCACCCAATTCCGCAAACAACTCTATCCGATTGACGACCAGTTCGACACCAGCCTTGCGACGGTATTCCTCCAAAGCATACCAGAGTTTCTCGCGTCCCGCGGAGGCATGGACATCCAGCAGGGTCAGCCCCAATTCCGCCAGCCATTTACGGTATTCACGCATCTCGTGGACGCTGTAGAGCACATCGGAGCCGAACTGATGATCCCAGTGCAAATGCGTGAAGCCAGCCTCGGCGACCAGTTCCAATTGCCTCCGCAACGGCAACGCCCCAGTCAGAAAGTCATTGTTGACAGCCAACTGCATCGGTCACACCTCCTGAACATTCACGGGAGCCAACAGTCCTGAAGGCATCAGCTGACGTTCAGCCACCTTGCGGTTCTTGAACTGGACAGGGCCGCACCAGGCGGGCAGCACCTCCGTCTGCCAAAACGGGCCGCAGGCATTGCGCATGCTTCCAGGCACAGTCACCGACAGACGGAAACGGGCGGGCAGAGACCAAACGGGCGTCTCATTCGGGGACAAAGGCAGACTGCACACCTCTCCCGCCGCCTCCACACGTGCAGGGAAGCCGACAAACTGCCCCAGGCAGATGCGGGCGGAGGCAGGTCGGGGCAGGCAGACCTCGGCCTCATAGGTGACATCCCCTGCATAGAAGGGCAGCCCCTGACCGCACCAGTCCCCACAGCCAAGTTCACGGACTGGGGTCCCAAGCGCAAACTCCTCTCCGTCCCTGACAACGCTGAAATCCCCCAGCAGGAAGACACTTTCCAGGCCAGGATGGGATTCATTCAGGCAGGTCTCCAGTTCCAGCGCATTCTCGCCAATGGTCACGTAACCATCGGGCAGACGGCATTTTCGCCAGGCTGGCTCATGCCAGCACCCGCCGTCCGTCAGTTTCACATCCCGTCCATTGAGACGGCAAACGTACAAATCGGGACGTTCCATGGCCAGCGTCACGCCACCCGCCAAAGGCGCTTCACAGCGGAAAACGGCACGCAAGGCCACCCGTCCCTCACCATGCCCTGCGTTCTCCCTTGTCCACGGCTGAGCCATCGTCAACTCGCGTCTTGGAATCCCCAGACGGTCACGGCACAGGTCATCCAACTCCAGCACGTATGTCGAGCCGCAGAAATCGGTCGAGAAATGGTCCAGCAGAAGAACGTTCTCCTCCGACAAATGCACCTGCCAGCACCGGATTTGCGCGACGACAGAGGCTCTCCGCTGGATTTCGTCATGGCTGTCCACAGCTTTGCTCACATGCGCCAGTTCATGCCTGGAAAGCACAAACAGTCGGGATTGCAGGCGGTCAAAAGAGGTGTTGAAGCACAGTGCTCCGTCCTGCCACTTCGCTGGATAATCGTGCAGTTTCCCCGTGTCCAAATCAACCTCGGCAAGGCAACGGCACTCGGAGTTGTCCAATGCCACAGTGATTTCAGGCGCCACCCCCGTGCGTTCCGTCACCGCTGGCTCACGGTAGCCAGCTCCAGGGTCATCAGGGTCATCGTCAATGGGATGCCCCGTGTTGCACATAAACAGAACCGAACCTTCAGAATCCTCCCGCCAATGGCAAAGCAACTGGGAGGAGGCCTTCGCATCAGAGAGCACACGGAAGGGAGAGCGCTTTTCCAGCAGGGCTGGAAGTTGCTCAACATCAGGACAATGCGGGAAAGGCCATTCGGGGGACGCGGCAAAGCCGTCCAGATGGTCAGGCGGAGTCCCCAAGGCAATCACCTGTCCGCCGAGACGTTGGAATTCCCGCAAAAGCCTCAGCGTCGTGGTGCGAATGGTCGTCATGGGAGGGATGACCACTGCGGCATACTCCGCCTCTCCGACAGCCAGGAGCCCGTCCCGACAGGTTGCATGACGGGCGAGAATCTCCTCATCGCCAAAATCAAAGTCCAGCTGACGGGCAAGCAGCAGATGAGCGAGGCGGTTGAACATGATGTCCAGACTGAGCGTGGCCTCCTCCTTTCGCCAACCGCAATGGAACTGCGCCCAGGCGGACTCAATGGGGGAGATGACCAGAATGCCGCGCCGTTCTCGTCCCCAGGAAAGCCATTTTGCCAGACGGGCGGCGCGTTCCTCCTGTTCGCGATAGGCTGATGGGACATTGGACTGCAAGGCGACGGGGCAGGGGTAGTCGCGCTTGGCCTCCCCTTCCATCGTGTAGAACGCGAGATGCTGGCAGCGGAAGGTCACCCCCAGAGCGGCCAGCCAATCCCCAATGGCCTGGAAACCGATGGGCGGGAACGCCCAGCCCGTGCAGCCATAGCATTCGCAGAGGCGGCGTGGTTTGCCCAATTGCCTGGCGGCGGAGGCCAGTTGCTTGGCGGTCAGGTAGGCGCGGTGATGCTCGGTGAGCAAATCCATCCCTGGCATGTCCATATATTCGTAGAAGCGCATTGCGCTGCCCACAAGCTGGGTCTGATAGGAGAGCGAATCCTCCCCCACCACATGCCCCGTGAACAGAAGATTGTGCGCATGGCACCATTGAGATATCTGGCGGGCAAAGGCGTGGAGGAACATCTCCTGAAGCGTTTCGACATAGTGGACCCTCGGAGCCGTGGAATCCACCCCCTCCACCTCAAAGAAGAACTCCGGCAGACGGGGCACGGGGTCATAGCCGTAATCCTCGGCGAACTTCTCCAGCACGCCAGGACTCCAGGGCAAAGCCAGGCGGGTCTCCGTGTCCCAGGCTGGCTGGTGGATGAGGAAACCGTAGCGCGGCTCATCCGTGAAAATGCCGGGAATGACCGTGCCGAATTTGTCGCCGAAGTGCCTGGCATACGCCTCGTGCGTCACCTCAATGAACCGTGCCACCGCCTCCTCGCTCAAAGTGTCCAGGTAGGTGTATCCATTGTACCAACTGCTGCAGGCGATGGTGTCCGTATAGAAGATGAGCAATTCCTCGTCAGGATGAGCGTCAAGAGGATTGTCCAGCCGCCTCGACGTCCGTATTCGTTCATCGTCAAACACAGCCGCGAACACAGCCAGCGTGTTGGCGGGGAGGTGGGCCTCCCCCGTGGGGCGACGCTCCAGAAAAATGCCTTTGGCACGGTATTTGGGGTCGCAAGTCACCAATCCGCCAGCAGCCCCGGAGGGGAAGCGGTCCTCGTCATAGAGCCAGGCCTTCATGCCCAGTTTTTCCGCTTCGTCAATGGCGGCACGGAGGCAGTCAAACCAACGCGGGGAGAGGTAGGGGGTCTTCAGCCCTGTGCGCGCATGAAGAAAGAAGCCTCCCAGACCACATTCATGGAATCCCCGAACCTGACGCCGCATCTCCTCTGGCTCCAATTCGCCATTGAGCGCCCAGAATGGGGCGCCACGCCACTCTGCATCAGGGTGACGTGCCTCAGCCAGAAATCCATCCCAATCCATTGAGCACCACCAGTTCCGTTCTTGACAATTGCTATTTGGAAAAATCGTTGTTGTTTCCTTGCCGGACATCACCATCCTGCTCCAATTCGGTGCGCTTCTGGCGGATGAACTCCTCCATGTCCCGTTTTGCCGGCAATTCCAGTTGGTACTTTGACACGAACAGTTTCTGGTTCATACCCGCCAGGGCATATTCCACCAATTCATTGTTTTTCTTCGTGCAGAGCAGAATCCCGAAAGGAAGTCGAACACGTATGGATCGCGGATAGTCATCGCAAGCGTGTCATGCTCCGCACTGGCATTGGCAATGTCAGACATCCTCCGCTTGTTTGTTGACAGTGCTGTGCGTTCGTAGAGCATCGATCCTATCTGCCGTTTCAGTTCCCGAACCGACCAGCAACCACGAATGCACTCTGTCTCGTAAAATGCTCTGGCTGTAGCATCCTCGACACCGACAAGCAAGTCAAAATGGCTATATGACAAATGGGAAATTAGCCAATTCCCATCTTTTTCGTCTAAAGGACAGTTGACCGCATTCAGCATTTCCAATTGTGGGGACAACGTTCCGACAATTGGAAAAGACCGCGACGGCATCAATGCCTCCGGCAATTGTCGGTACACTGTCCCGACAATCTGGGGATACACCTTATAGAAAGTCAAATACTTGTACAATTCCTGTCGGCTGCAGTTTGACACATCTTTCAATGCTTGTGCCAAAGTGGCCACCACTTTGTCCCCATACTTTGCCCTGTCGGTTCCGTGCAACTGGTACTCAGCAATATAGAAGCCTATGAACCAGTTCCTCAATGTCAAGGCTACATTGACGGCATGTTTTGCCTTTGCCGCAAAATGCTCGTGCAACTGACGAATGCCTTTCGTCAAGACATCAAACGTCATTTTCTGCTTACTATTCTGTATATCAGTTGTTTTTCCCATCGTCTTCACTAATGTTTGAATATCTAAAACCTGACTCCATTCATAATATACCCCCCATGATGCCATCGTGCCATTGCATAGCCCACAAAATCTTTTTGATTTTTTTTGAGGGATGCGTTTGACAATCGGAAAAAACGGGGTAAATTAATGGACGTGTTCAGAAAAGAACATTCCAGCATAGCTCAGTGGTAGAGTAGGTGGCTGTTAACCACTTGGTCGCTGGTTCGAGCCCAGCTGCTGGAGCCATTTCCAGAGACCCTGCTAACAGCAGGGTCTTTTTTTTGCCAAAATCGTATTCCCAATGCGCTTCAATCCTGCCCTTTACCTTGTCACTGACCGCAGCCATCTGAATGGGCGGGATTTCCTCGCCATTCTGGAACAGGCGCTGGACGGCGGAGTCACCATGATTCAATTGCGGGAAAAGACCGCCTCCTCGCGTGAATTCTACGAACTGGCTCGGCAAGTGCGTGAACTGACGAGAAGGCGGAACGTCCCGCTGTGGATCGATGACCGCCTGGACATCGCGCTGGCAGTCCATGCCGATGGCGTGCATCTGGGGCAGAAGGATTTGCCCGCTTCGGCGGCGCGTCGCCTTCTCCCATCGGAAATGCTCATGGGCGTGACGGCGGCCACGGTGGAACTGGCGCAGCAGGCCGAACGTGATGGCGCAGACCTCATCGGCTCAGGCGCGGTGTTCCCCACCTCCACCAAGAACGACACGCGCCCCTTGCCGCTGGAAACCCTGGCCGCCATCAAGGCGGCGGTCCGCATTCCCGTGGTCGCCATCGGCGGCATCGGTCTGGATAATCTGCACCTGCCGCTCAGCACGGGAGTGGACGGGGTGGCCGTAGTCTCCGCCATCATGAACGCCCCTGACGCCCGCGCGGCGGCGGCCGCTCTCCGTACACAAATCGACCTCCAACGGAAGTGAGGTACCATGTGCATCTTCTTCGCCTCTGACATCCACGGCTCACCCGACGGTTTGCGCCTGCTCTGGCGTCAGGCGGAAATCCGTCATCCGCGCCAAATCGTCCTGCTGGGCGACCTGCTCTACCACGGGCCACGCAACGCACTGCCAGACGACTACTCCACCAGGAGCACAGCCGAACTGCTGAACCAACGCGCTGGGGAGATTGTCGCGGTGCGGGGAAACTGCGACGCAGAGGTTGACCAGATGATGCTCCGGTTCCCGATGATGGCAGATTACGCGGTGCTTGTCCTGGACCAATTCAAATTCTACCTCTGCCATGGACACCACACCAGCCCCGACAACCCGCCGCCCATCGGCGCGGCGGACGTGCTGGCCACCGGCCACACCCATATTCCCTCGCTCCAACGGCTGAACTCCCTGGTCTGCTTCAACCCAGGCTCACTCTCACTGCCCAAAGGCGGCTATCCCCCCTCCTTCGGCGTCTATGACAACGGTCGCCTCTCCATCCTCAACCTGCACACCCTGGACCCCATCGCTGAACTGCGCCTGACCACATGAGCACCGACCTAGACCAAAAACTCGTCGTCACCATCGCCTCCAGTGCAGTTCTGACACTGGACGAGGCCCGCGACGCCTTCCGCGAACACGGCCTGGAGGCGTACCGCAAGTACCAGCGCGAAAACCAGGACCGCGTCCTTCCCAAAGGACCAGCCTTCGCCTTTGTCAAAAGGCTGCTCGCCTTTAACCAGCGCTTCCCCGAAGAGCAGCCCATTGAGGTCATCCTCATCAGCCACAACGACTGCGACACGGGCCTGCGCATCATGAAATCCCTGGCGCACTATGGCCTGTCGGGCCAAAACGGCATCACCCGTGCCGCCTTCGTGACTGACGCCAATCCGGCGGACTTCCTCCGCCCCTACAACTCCTCCCTCTTCCTCTCCAAACGGGCGACTGACGCGAAGAACGCCATCGACTCCGGGTTCGCGGCGGGCACCGTCCTGCCCAGCGCACTGAACGACGACGAGAACGACGACTCCCTGCGCATCGCCTTCGACTTCGACGGAGTGCTGGCCGACTCCGCCAGC
>JAFRLP010000147.1 GCA_017431185.1 Victivallales bacterium
AGAACATGTAACGGATTTAGCAAACACTACACTAGTAGCCAGTAACATTTTAAAGTCACAGGCTACTAGTGTCTAATTGCATAACTCTTTGCGCATTTGCGGGTGCAAACAGGCATCTGCGCATTTCGGTGAAAATCGCGGGCGAGTGCCCGCTCATTTCACCTCAATTCGCATCTGCTCTGTTTCCACCTCGCAAATACGCAAACATTTACGCAATTAGACACTAGCGCCCTGCCTTGATGTCCTGCCAGAGTTGGTTGAGGACTCCCTCGTTTTCGCCCTGGTCGGCGGTGAACCGGGACTTCTGGAAGATCTCCTTGTCGATGAAGATTGCGGGATTCTTGCGGACTTCCTCCGGCAGGAGTTCATAGCAGTCCTTGTTGGGGCAGAGATAGGCCGTGTACTCCACATTGAGGGCCGCGTTCTTGGGGGCGTGGATGAAGTTGATGAACTTGTAGGCCAGGTCAACATTCGGCGCCGTGGTCGGGATGCAGAGCATGTCGCAGCTCATCAGGCAGCCCTCGCGCGGGATGATGAAACTGACGTGCTCATTCTCCTCCACCACCTGACCCATGTCGCCCGAATAGCCCATCACCAGGTTGAACTCCCGCGAGGCCACGCCGTTCTTGTACTGCTCGTTCTCGAACTTGGAGACGTTGGGAATCCATTTGTTGATGAGAACCTTGGCCTGCGCCAAATCCTCCGCCTTGGTGCTGTTGGGGTCCAGTCCAAGGGTGAGGAGGGCAGCCCCGATGACCTCGCGCTTGTCATCCAAAAGCGTGGCGCGCTTTTGGAGGTCGGTGCGCTCGAACATGTGCCAGCTTGGCTCGAAATTCTTGACGGCCTGGTTGTTGTAGCCAATCCCCGTGTAGCTCATCATGTAGGGGATGGAGTATTCGCACTCCTTGTCGGGGAGGGAGGCGAGCACCTCCTCGTCCAGGTGCTTCCTGATGGCCAGGCGGCTCTGGTCAATCTTTGCCAGTTTGCCGGATTTGGCCAGGATGCCGACCACGTAGTGCGAGGGGAAGATGATGTCGTAGCCTGTCGCGCCGGCCTGCAGTTTGGCCAGCAGAGCCTCGTTGGAGTCAAAGGTGTCATAGACCACGCGGCAGTTGTTGGCGTGCTCGAATTCCTGGATGAGTTCCGGGGCAATGTAGTCGGCCCAGCAGAAGAGGTGCAGGGTCTGCTTTTTCGCGCAACCATTCATCAGCAGGGCGCCTGCGGCGAGAACTACGGCAACGGCAAACAACAAAAGTTTCTTCATCTCTCAATTCTCCTATGAAACACACCGTGTTTCCTGTGTTTTGTTGACGGCGGCGAGACGCCGCCGCTACCTTTACTCCTTAGTGGTTGCGTGCCTTGTCGCAGGCGCGTTTAAAACCCTCGCGGGCCAAATCAATGTACTTCTCGTCAACGCACAGCGCCAGACGAATGTAGCCGGCGTAGCCGAAGCCTGAGCCAGGAACGGCCAGGATGCGCTCCTCCGTCAGCAGGTTGACGAACTCCAAGTCCGACATTCCGCCTGGAACCTTGGGGAAGAAGTAGAAGGTGCCCGCCGGCATCTGGTACTCCATGCCGGCATAGTCCAGAAGGGCGGCCATCTTCTTGCGGCGGCGGATGTAGGCGGAGGCGTCGGCGTTGGCCCCCAGGGCCGCCAGCATCAGCTTCTGGCCGATGCAGGGCGCGTTCACGTAGCCCAGGATGCGGTTGGTCAGGATGACCGCCGCCACCAGCTGCTCCACGCCTGGAATGGCGGGGTTGCAGGCGACGTAGCCGACACGCTCGCCGGCCAAGGCCAGGTTCTTGGAGAAGGAGCCGACCACCACCGTGTAGGGGTAGAGCGGCATGACGGCGGGAACCGTCGCCCCGTCAAAGGCGAGGAAGCGGTACGGCTCGTCCGAAATCAGATAGACGGGCCGACCGTATTTTGCGGTGGCGCGGGTGAGGATGTCGGCCAGCCCCTTGAGTTCCTCCACGCTGTAGATGACCCCGGCGGGGTTGTTCGGCGAGTTCACGATGATGGCGCGGGTCTTCTCCGTGATGGCGTTTTCGATGCCCGTCAAGTCCAGGCGGA
This sequence comes from Victivallales bacterium, assembly GCA_017431185.1. The sequence goes on from JAFRLP010000147.1 coordinate 2,075, forward strand.
AGGTCAACGGCGTGGAGGGGACGGGCCTGAGCGCGCCACCGTAGTTGCCCACGTAGGAGCCGTACTCCACAAAGTAGGGGGCGGGGCAAATCACCTCGTCGCCTGGGGCGAGAATGGCGCGGAAAAGGCAGTTGAGCCCGCCGGCCGCGCCGACGGTGATGACGACATGCTCTCCCTTCAGTTCGGTGGCCTGTTCCCTGGAGACGTAGGCGGCCAGCCCCGCTCTCACGGCGGGATAGCCCGCGTTGGGCATGTAGCCCAGGCCGGCGGGGGCGTCCACCTCGTCCGGCAAGGCGCGCAATGCGTCGATGATTTGCTTTGGCGGCACCAAATCGGGGTTTCCGAGGCTGAAGTCGCACACGGCGTCCGCCCCGTACTTTTTCTTGAGTTCGATGCCCGCCTCGAACATTCGGCGGATCCACGAACTGCCCGCCATCATTTTCTCAATCTGGGTGGAAACGAGTTGCATGGTTGTCAGGGGGTGAAAGGCTGCGTTGTCTATCCGATGGTGACGCCGGAGGGCATCTCCCCGTCCAAAGTGACCAGACGGAGGGTGTCCTTGCTTTTGGCTGCCAGAAGCATTCCCTTGGACTCGACTCCGCGAATGACGGCGGGTTTGAGGTTGGCGACGACCACGATGGTCTTGCCGACGAGTTCCTCGGGTTTGTACCACTGGGCAATGCCGGAGACGATTTGGCGGGTCTCCGCCCCGACCTGGATTTGCAGGCGGAGAAGCTTTTCGGCGTCCGCCACCTTCTCGGCGGCCAGCACGGTGGCGGTCTTGAGGGAGACTTTGGCGACTTCCTCGATGGTCACCACGGCGACAGGCTCGTCCTTGGCGCTCTTCTTCGCCTTGGCGGGCTTGCCTGACTCCTGCGGAGTCGTCTCCGGCGGGGTGTACTGCACCTTCGGGAAAAGGGGCGGGGGCAGGGTGATGGGAGTCCCCTCCTTGAGGACGTACCACTGGCTGAGCGCCGCGAAGTCCGGCGCGATGGACTCCTCGGGTATGCCCAGGCAACGGCGCACCTCCGCCATCTTGCCGGGCATCACGGGGTAGAGCAGGCCGGAGACAATGCGCAAGGTCTCCAGGGAGGTGCGGAGAACCTGGTTGAGTTCCTCGGTCTGCCCCTGCTTGGCCATCTCCCAGGGCTTGCGCTCCGACCAGTAGCGGTTGGCCTCGCGGACAACGTTCATGATGGCGGCCAGCCCCGCGTCCAGATGCATTCCGTCAATGGAGGCGGGCATGTCGGCGACCGCCTGACGGCAAAGCTGGATGAGCGACTGCGCGGCGGGGGAGTCCTCTCCCACGGCGGGCGGGATGACCCCGCCGCCGTTGCGGGCGGTCATCGTCAGGGCGCGTGAAACCAGATTGCCGAGGTCATTGGCCAATTCGGCGTTGTAGCGGATGGCGAAAAGCTCCTCGGTGAAGTTGGCGTCCTGTCCCAGGCTCATGGCGGCGATGAGGTAGTAGCGGAATGCGTCCACCCCGTATTTGTCAATCATGTCCATCGGGTTGACCACATTGCCGAGGCTCTTGCTCATCTTGGTGTCATTGGTGAGCCACCAGCCGTGGGCGAAGATGGTCTGGGGCAGTTCGACCCCCATCGCCATCAGCATGGTGGGCCAATAGACGGAGTGGGTGGTGAGGATGTCCTTGCCGATGAGGTGGTAGTTGACAGGCCACCACTGCCGGAACATCGCCTCGTCGTGCCGATAGCCGACGGCGGAGATGTAGTTGACCAGGGCGTCAAACCAGACATAGCAGACGTAATCGCGGTCAAACGGCAGCTCAATCCCCCACGAGAGACGCTTCTTGGGACGGCTGATGCACAGGTCCCCCAGCGGCGCGCTCTTCAGGAAACCGAGCGTCTCCTTGCGGAAATGGTCAGGCTGGATGAACTTGGGGTGGCTTTCGATGTAGTCGATGAGCTGCTGCTGGTACTGGCTCATCCTGAAGTTGTAGCTGTCCTCCTCGATTTCCTCCACCGCCCGCCCGCAGTCGGGGCACTTTCCGTCCTTGAGGTCTTTTTCGGTGTAGAAGCGCTCGTCGCCCACGCAGTACCATCCCTTGTAGGTGGTCTTGTAGATGAGGCCGCGGTCCCACAGGTCCTGCAAGGCCTCCTGGACGACGCGGATGTGCCGTTCCTGGGTGGTGCGGATGAAGTCGTCGTTGGTGATGCCCAGGCGTTTCCACAGCTCCTGGAAATGCACGACCGTCTCATCGCAGTGCTGCAATGGCGGAATGCCGTGCTTGGCGGCGGCGGTCTGCACCTTCTGGCCGTGCTCGTCCGTGCCGGTCAGGAAATGGGTCGGCACGCCGAGCAGCCGATGGTAGCGCGAGAGCACGTCGGCCAGGATGGTGGTGTAGGCGTGTCCGATATGGGGCTTGTCGTTGACGTAGTAAATCGGGGTGGTTACGTAGAAGGAATTGGCCATAGCTTGATGTCAGGGAAAGGTGGGATGTCAGAAGGGACTCCGGCCATGGACGCATGGCGCAGAGTCCCAGGAAAAGGCAGTCGGTATGTCCGTCTTTAGGCAATGACCTGCTTGCCGACTTCGCGGTTGCCGAAGAGGGCGATGGCAAGAACCATCAGGAAGGCGACCATTACGATGGCGTATAGACCGCCGTAAATGATGTAGGGGACGGGGAGGGCCTTCTGGATGGCCAGCGCGTCCGCCATCCAGAACAGCTGCCAGTTGGGGATGAAGGCGTAGAGCACCGTGGCCAACCAGTTGCCTCCTGACGGCAACGGTGTGTCGTAGGTGCCGCCCGAAGGGGTATGGGGCGGATTGACGCTGCGCCGGAAGGCGTAGGAGGTGAATTTGCGCTCAAGCCCTTTGGCCTCCGCTGGCACGGTGCTTTTCTCGTCGCGGATTTGCGTGGTCTCCCATTTCTGGGTGATGTCGTCGTACTTGGCGAAGAAGGTGGCGGGGGAGTCGAGTTCGGCGACGCTGTTCTTCCACCCCTGCCCGTCCTTCCAGTTGGCGGCGGCGTCCTTGCCCATGTCGGGGAGCGGGGCGGGCTTTTCGCGGTCCGACCAGACGATGAACGCCTCGCCATGGTCAATCCGCTCCGGCCTGTTCCACCTTTTCACCCCCATCTCCGTTGGCGCGAAACTGTAGGAGGTCATCCAGAGTTCGCCGTTCCCCCGCGGCGGCGAGTCATACCACTGCTCGCGGGTGAACCGCCCGAGCAGGTAGTCGCTCATCAGCCCCACCAGGAACAGCACACTGCACAGCAGCAGGTTGCTGATGAGGTTGAAGCGTGTGCTCAAGGTGGTGGCCAGGCTGGCCATGGCCCACACCGAATAGAGGATGAGGACCAGTGCGGGGATGACGTGCCAGGCCAACCCCGTGGACTCACCGCTGGTCTTCTTGAAGTGGGCGATGACCGCGATGAGCGGCATGGTCACGCACAAGGCCAGCACGCAGACCATCGGGAAGGAGGAGCGGAAGATGTAGTTATGCACGCCCGCCACGGCGAAGGCCACCAGGATGCCCACGAAATACAGGTAGAACAGCGGCATGTCAATCCAGAACTGGTCACATGCCGTGCGAAGGCTGATGAGCGTGCCGACCGCCGTCAGGAACCAGAACACCGTCACCGCCCCCAGAATCCCCAGGATCTTCGCGACGATGAACACGGGGCGCTGCACCGGCTTGGACAGCAGCAGCAGCGCCGTCCCGTTCTCGATTTCACGGGAGATGGCGTAACTGGAGATGAGCACCGCGACGCCCCAGCCGAACAGCATGGTGGTCGCCATGGCGCTATCGACGACCAGCCGCTGCTCCGCCCGGAACACGAACATCGTGCATATCGGGAACAGGCCGATGAGAACCAGTGCGCTTAGCAGCACCAGCAGGTAGATGGGTTCGCGCAGGCTTTCGCGGAAGGTGTTTTTGGCAACCTGGTATAGTGCAGTGAACATATCTTCCTGGAGAGGGATGGCCGCCCCGCAGGGCGGGAGGTGATGGAGTGTGGACGGGCTGCGGACGCAGGATGCCGATTCTGCTCAATTACTGGGCGTTCTTTTCGCCGTAGGTGGCCTGGATGTTGGCGCGGTACTCCCTGTACTGTTTGGCGAGCACGGGGATCTGGAGCAGTTCGCCAAGCGACTTGGCGTTGAGGTTCCAGTCGTCGCTGTCCAAGATCAGCACAGGGTACTTCTTGCGGGCCAGATCGACGAATTTGCGGTCAACGTAGTCATCCCCGCCCAGGACAATGATCCGTTTGGGGTTGATGTAATTGACGATTTCCATGAACTGCCCCGACTCCGCATGGGTGGCCTTGGTGCCGGCGGGCGCAAAGTAGATGCCGCTGGAGCCGTCCGCCTCGGGGGAGATGACGAGGATGGGCTGCTTGCTGTGATACTGCGCCAGGTCAGCCAGCAGCCGCACGTCCACCACATTGGCCGCGATAATCAGGTTCTTGTTCTGGACACGGCCAGTGGTTTTGAACGGATTGAAGGTCAGGGCATTGACCGTCCCGCAGGTCAGAATGACCACAACGCAGGCAAACAACACGCTAGCGAATCTCTTCATTTTTTGAACTCTCCGGTTTATGTGGGGCTTTTGTGCTTCAAAAACAATGAAACACAATACTATGGCACGGTTTGCACAAAGTTCAACCGACCAGAGCCAAAATTTGCTTCGTAAGCAACTTTTTTTGTGTGATAGTTCAGAAAAGATAGATTAGGTGTCTGCGGAGGAGGTCATGGCAGTGAGTTTTGCATCGTGGTTTCGCGATGGATGAGGGGGGCCTCCAGCAGAAGGTGCCAGGCGTTGCCAGGATGTCTCTGCCGTTGATGCGCAAGTCGGCGGACCGCGTGCTGCCCCAGCTGTTCCAACGGCCAGTGGATGACGCTGAGCTGCGGACTATGCGCCAGGGAGTACTCGGGCAAGTCGCCGGAACCGATGACCGAAGCCTCTTTGGGGGGCTTCACGCCCTTTCCGATTAGGAAATCCACGACGTCCCGTGCCAGCAGGTCAGAGTCGCAGAGCACACCGGGGCGCGCGCCGTGCTTCACCAAGTCGAGTAGCGTCTCCCCATAGTTGGCGGAGTGCGGCTGGCCGGGGGCAAGCGTCACGTTGAGCCGCTGGTAGCGGGAAGTCGGGAGATTGCGCTGCCGCAAGGCCTCCCGCATGCCATCCGCCGTGAAGACCTCCAGGGAATTGAAGGGGAATTTGGGGCTGACCCCGATATGGACCAGTTCATGGCAACCAGAGTCCAGAAGGTGTCCAGCCGCGCATTCGCCTGCCTGCGCATAATCCAGCGATACGGAGTCGCACTGGAACTGGCTGAAGAAGGAACCGACCATCATGACGGGAAAGCCCTGGTCCACCATGCGCGCCAGCCGAAGGTTCAGGTCCATGGAGCTGAACGGATAGCCCAGAAGTGCGTCATACCCTCCGGGGCTGAATCCGCGTTCCCAGGACTCCAGCTCATTCTGTGGGGTCATGCCGCTGGCCAGGCAGGTTAACTCCACGCCCAGCCGTCCGCACTCTGCCTCCAGGCCAACCCGCAGGCGCCGAAAATACGGTGTGTCGAGATTATAGTAAAATGCGGCGATTCGGCGGATGCGGGCGCACGGCGCACCCACCTCGCACACAAAAGTCCCGCGGCCCACCGTCCGTTCCACCAGACCCTCCTCGCAGAGTTCACGGAGCGCACGGGACACGGTGGGATAGCTCAGTTGGCCATCGCGCATGAACTCGCGTTCGCTCTCCAGGCGCGTGCCGGGGGGGTAAACCCCGGCCAGGATGGCGCTTCGAACCAGCTCCTTGAGCTGGCGGTACAGCGGCGGAGCATTCGGGGTTTTCCAGAGTACGTTCAGGTCTATCTTCATGCGGCCAGGGCAGGTCATTCGCTTCCTACGTCGCCTTAATATGCCCCGTTTTCCCGTGATTTCCATTTCACGGGGGACAATTTCCCTTCTTTTTCCATCGGCATGGGTTGACATTGGAAAAAGCGGGGGTATATTTGCCTATATAAATTAGAAAAAATATAGTCAATCTTCCTTCCGAGTTGCCGACATGAAGAGAGTTTTCCCTGTTTTTCTGCTGTTATGCGTCCCGCTGGCCTGGGCGGGGGGCCAATGGGGCGTGCCCGAATGCGAATTTCGGCTGGACATCACGGCTGAGACCACCGCTGCGGCATGGGCCGCGCTGCCGTTGTCGCCGTCGGAACTGGCCGCCCAGGCTGGCAAGGTGGCTGGAGTCCCTTTTCGGGAGGAGAGCATCTCCTGCGCCCGATGCGCCCTCTTCCTCCTGGATGGGGAGACGGAGCACCCTCTGCCGGATTCGGGATGGTTTCTGCGCGACTCCTCCCCGGAACTCGTCCCGCCTGGCCTGGCATTCCCCCTTGCTGCCGGCGATGGGAGCGGTGCAAACGAGTCCAACGGGGTAGTCTCCACCCCTAATGGACAGCAGGTGCGGGTTTCGGTGCAGGGCGGGCGGCTCTATCTCTGCCGGTTCTCCAGTTCGGGCGGCGGCAGTGCCCCGACCTATCTGTATGAGCCAGTCTTCGAGGAGGGAAGCCGTCTTCGCAAATTCAACTGGGCGTCCTCGTTCATCCCCAGGTTGCTTCCGCAGGAACACCAGACACACCGTGTGCTGCTGCGTCCAGACCGGGACGGGGAGGCGCTGCTCTTCTGTTCCGGGCGGTTCATGGGGCAACTTCATGCGCTCTCCCTCAAGGAGACGCAGCTCCTGCTGATGGTTCGGTTGCCCGCCAAGGGCAGCCATCGGCTGCGGCTCTATTTCCAGCCAGTGAATTCGGGCGTTTACCTCTCCTGCCCTCAAAGGGATTTCCCGATGGAGACCCCGATGGTGACGGCAAGGGTGCATGGCCTGGCGGCGGAGAGGCGTCTTCCGACGCGCTGGGGAATGCTGGCGGAGACGGAGTTCGCCAGCGTCCATTCCGCCTCGCCCATGCAGAAATTGACTCCAGGCGCGCGGTTGCCGTCCCGTCGGGTCGAAAAGGTGCGTCTGTCCGTGGCTGGACGGGAGCGCGAGTCCTTCCAGGTCGTGCTTGCGCCCAAGCGGAATTTTCGGGTCAGGGAGTGCAGGGCCAGGCTTGTCTGCGGCCAGTCCGTCATTCCCCCTGAGTCGCTTCAGGTGCGTGAGGTGCGCTATGTGCCCATTCGCCGTGCGGAGAGGACGAGCCCATGGCGTTTCCAGGGTCTGCTGGGGGATGCCCTGGCGGAATTCCGCGGCTGTGACGCCAAACCCGACCGGGGTAATCTCGCCTTGTGGTGTACCCTCTGCCCGCCGCCCGGCACGGCGACGGGGGTTTACACCGGCGAACTGGTCATTGCGACTGACCGAGCAGGGGATTTCCGTTTGCCGCTAGAGGTGCGCGTCCGCTCGTTCTCCCTGCCAGAGCGTCCGTTTTTCCGCACGAACCTGGGGCTTCAGTACTTTGCCAAAGGTGCCTTTCCCGTCGCTGCCTACCATGGAGTCTCCACGCCGGACGACCTGCGGCGGCTTTCCAACCTCTATTTCGAGTCGCTTGCGGACAATCGCCTCAGCCCCAAGAACGTCGCATTGTACACGCCGCTCACCTTCCAATGGGACCCGCCGCCGCAGGGGATGGGAGTGGACGCCCCCGGAAACCATTTCCGGCTTCACAGTTGGGACTTCACCGAATACAATCGGCAGCTTCGGCATTTCCTGGGGGAGAGGGGCATGGCCCAGCTCTGCATCTACCATACCAACCCCACTGCGTGCAATGTCTTTGCGCAGTTGCCCGGCAGACCTATGAAGGAGCGCTTCAACACGGCATCTCCCTTTGTCACCATGCAGAACCAGGCCACACGGGAGATGTGCCTGGTCGCCTACGGGCTGGACGAGAAGCACTCCTACGCGAAACTCGCGCAGACGATTACCCGGGCACAGTTCGACCACCTCCTCCTGGACTACCTCCGGGCCATCGCCGGAAACCTCCGCGAGCAGGGCTACCTGGACAGGGCAACCATCCTCATCGACGAAGGCTCCAACGATGAATTCCTGCTCCATTTCCTCTCCCTGCTCAAGAATGACCCGCTTCTGCGCCAGGTCAAGGTGGGGGCCTGCCTCCAGTCCACGGGATACTATACACGAAAGGCTCCCGACGGGTCATGGCTCTTCAGAGACCTCCTTGACACCTACATTCCGCAAATGGACGAGACCTACGACCGCCTGGAGCCATACTACCGCTCTGACTATGGTCTCGCGAAGGGGCGGGGTACGTTCATGCCATACCTGGCCTACAGTTCACGGCTGTCCATCGATGTTCCTGGACTGACCAACCGAATCATTGGCTGGGACGTTTTCCGGCGGGGCGGCTGCGGTCTCCTGGACTGGGAGATTCTCACTTGGAACACCAGCGGAAAGCCGTCCGGCTCCTGGAGCCCATGGGAGGAGCCGGACGGTTACGGCAACGGCGGAACGGCGTACTTCTATCCGCCGACCAGGCGCCTTTTCCAGAATGGTCCCGACTTCACCGTCACACCGAGCCTTCGCCTGGAGCTCCTGCGGGATGCGTCAGAGGACTTTGACTATGCCATGCTGCTGGAGGAGGTCGCCTTGAAGGCCCGGGCATCGGGAACGCCAGACTTGCGTGCCGAGGCTCTTCTGTCCAGGCTGGAGTCCCTTTTTGACGGGACAGTGGCCTGGACAATCCAGCCGGAGGCTCTGGAGACCCTCCGCGAGGAAATCGCGGATGAACTGGAGAGGTACCACGGGGAGGCTGCAAAATGAGCGTGTGGCGTCGTTTTTCCGTATTGCTGCTGGTCTTTTCCCTGGAGATGTATGCGGAGGAGTGGGCGGACGCCTTCCACCAGTATCGAATTCCAGTCCTCATCCACGCCCCAAAGGCGGGACCCTGCCGTCTGGCCATCGACACCGCCAGGCTCACTGAACTGGTGAATGCCCACGAAACCTTTCGGTTTCGGGAAGAGGCATTTGCCTACCCCTTCCTGGCTTTGTCCATTGGAGGCCGGATTGTTCCGGGCGGATACGCGCTCCATCCAGGCAGGGAACTGGTCGCCAACGGGGATTTCTCCGACGTGCCAGAGTCGGGAGTGCCGACGGGATGGAGGCCCAACGCCGCCCGGGCGACCGACCTGTTTGCCGTGAAGCGGACTCCGCAGGGCAATCGCCTGGTCACGCACGGTTCTTCGCGCTATGCGCTTGCGCAGAAAATTGCCGTGTCCCCGCGAAGTTGGTATCATTTCCGCACACGGGCACGGGGCGTCTCCCGCCCCGCCGTCCATTTCTGGCCGCAGGACCACGATGACACCGTGCCCGTTCCTGGCGGCTACGAAGACTCGTTTCGGACAGCGAAGGAGTTTCTGGAAACGTCCTACGCATTCCGTACCTGCGAGCAGGAGAAGTGGCGCTTCCCCGCCTTGGATGTGCAGATTCTGAATTTCGACAGCGAGACCGCCTTCGTCTCCCTGCGCGAGTGCAGCCTGGTGTTCACGGCTGACCTGCCTGCGGGCGGGACGCTCCGCGCCATGCTCTACTACGCGCCCGTCGAGGGGGCGCGCCAATGCCCGCCGCCAGTGATGGACTTTCGCCCGCCGGACGCGGAGGCTCCCGTGGATTTCATTGGATTTGCGGAACGCCATGCGCCGTCGCGTCGCCTGTTGGTGACGGGTGACGCCGGAACAGTGTGGACTGACCTCACCACCGAGAAAATCCTCCCTGGCACGCTGCCGCCAGCCGAAAAGGCGAAAGGCGCATGGCTTCATGCCGCCCGAAACGAGCAGGAGACATTGCAGCTTGTTGTCACGCCCGTCCGAAGGGGGCGTCTGGTGCGCGTGGAATGTGAGGTGGAGGGCATTCCGCCGGAGACCATTGATGTGCGGCGCGTGGAGTACGTCCCTGTGCTACGCCCCTCCGCCTACACGGGACGGTGGACTGTGGCGGGCCGGTCCACGTTGACGGGGGCGATGCCTGACCCGATGCCACTGTTCCGCCCCTTCGACCTCAAGCCGGGTGAGAACGCATTGCTATGGATTACCGTCCATGTGCCGGAGGAGTGTCGGCCTGGTGTGCATTCGGGGCAGGTTAGACTGTGCCTGGATGGGGAGACGCTTGTGGTTTCGCTTGCCGTGGAGGTGTTCCGCTTTTCCCTCCCGAAAACTCCGGCCTGCCGTAGCATGGTCGCCTTCAGCCAGTACGCCAACCAGTTTCTCTTCCCATTCCACGGGGCAAAAAGCCGCCATGAGAAGCATTTGGTCAGTCGGGCGTATCTTCGGGAACTGGCGAATTTCCGCCTGAACTCCAAGAACCCATGCAGCGCAGGAGTCTGGAATCCCGACTTGCCGCCCAAAGTCCCACACAAGGAACTGACATGAAAAAGCATCTGCCCCCAATACGCTTCACCCTCATCGAATTGCTCGTCGTCATAGCCATCATCGCCGTGCTGGCCTCCATGCTGATGCCCGCTTTGCAGTCGGCCAAATCCACCGCCGTCTCCATCTCCTGCGTGTCCAATCTCCGCCAACTCGGTCTGGGACTGGCAATCTATCGGGACGAGAATGAATTCTTCCCCATCGCCAGCCAGCAGACGGTGTGGACAGTCCGGCTTTCCCAGCAGATGGGGCTTTCCAGGACGGACTCGTCCTCCTCCGAATACATCGGCAAGGTTTTTTTCTGCCCGCAACTCTGGGGAGAAGGGTACGGCGTGAAGGCCAATGCGCACACCGCCAGTTCGGTGAACGCCTACCGTACGACCTATACCTTCAACTCGCAGATCATCAACATCTCCAGCCTCTCCAAGGACGCCGTGAACCCAGGCTCCATCACAAAGCCCTCGGAGACGGCGCTTCTTGCCGACACCCGCCCCATCAGCACCACGCCAGGAAGCCTCTCCTGGCATGCCTCCTTCGGACGTGTCCAGAACATCCAATTCTTCAAGGGAAACGGGTCGCCCGACTACGAGTCCTCCAACCTGGCCATCGGTGCAGTGCATGGTCGCGGCCCCTTCATCGCGTTCCGCGAGAAATGCAATCCCCTCTACGTCGATGGCCATGTCCAGCCCTTCATCTGGAAAAAGCCAAAGAACAAATACTACGCCCCCTTCGCCTACAAGGATGTGTCAGGAAACACGGCGACCATGTGGGAGTGATTGGCCATGGATATGGGGTCACTTGAGACCAGGGCGGAGCAGTTCTCCGCCCTGGTGGAGGGACAGGCGATGGACGAGTCGGGAGTCGTCCGCTTCGTCCTTCCTCTGCCGGGGCTGGAGGATTGTGCGCCGCCTCCCAGTCCGTATCCTGGTGTCAGTTCCGCCGACTATTTCCCCTATGAGGACTCGGGCATGGCGACGGGGGCCTATCTGGCCGCGCAGAGCCTCTGCCATCTGCTGACAGGGAACCAGACCGCCCTGCGCCGAGCGAGGCGGGCCTATCATGGGCTGCGCCACATCTACCGTCTTGGGGCGGAGTCTGTTTGGCCTGGCTTCTTCCCAAAGCCCTTCAGAGGTGGAGGCTGTCGGACATGCTCGCGGGACCAGTACATCTTCGCCATGAGCGGCATGCGGGAATATGCCCCTCTGGCCTCCGCATCCGAGCGGCGCGAAATCTCGGAGATGCTCTCTGAAATGGCTGGGCATTGGCGCAGAATCCGCCATTGTCCGCCTTTGGGGGCACCTGGGACTCCGTGTCAACTCCATGACTACATCGCAGGGGTGTTCCTCGGCATCCAGGCCGCACCCTGCGGCGACCACCGCGACCCCGCGGCTGCCGAGTGTTTCCTGCGTCTGCTCGCCGCCGCACACCTGGAAGAGACGCTCTGCGATACCCTGCGCGCCAAATTCCGCAGGGGGGAGCGTTATGACGGGGCCCAGTATTTCCGGCAGAACGAGAACCCGCTCATGATGAAGGCCCTGACCATCCGGCAAATTTGGGAGGCGTTTCCTCAACACCGCTCACTTTGCCTGAAGGCCATGCGAAACTACGTGCGGGATGACCTCTTTCTGGAACTGTCCCCGATGGATGGCCTGAACTACTACATCATGCGCTACGTCCCGGAGACGGACTCGCTTTGCCTTGCCCCGCCAGGTCGTATCTCCTCCCTTGCGGCCTCCGAATGCTTCCCGTTTCTGACATGGGGGGGAGACCGCCGACGCGCCGGCTCCACGCAGAGCGCCTTTGCGGCGATTGTCGCCTCCAGGCTTCTGGGCGAACCAGCCCTTGCCGTCAGAGCCCGCGCTGTCCTGGAACAGCTCACCCTCGACAAGTTCCGGGGGATGTCCTGCTCCAGCGAACAGGACATCCCGCCTGGCTGCGAGTACATGAGCCACCTGCTCTACTGCAACTACATCTGCTTCTGGCTCTGGGACTACTACCTTCTCGCAGATGACAGGCCCTGACTGAAAATGTGCCTCCGCCTGCTTCTGCCTCCACCCCTGTTGTTGTGTGCTCCGAATGGTCTGCGTGAAGAGCGGCGGCGTCCCCAACCGTGATTTCGCCTCTACCCTGCTCAACGCCAGGGAAGGAAGACGGTCATGTAGGAGGGGGCGCGGTTCTGCCACAGGGCGTAGGGAATCAGTTCGATGGGGCAGGATTCGTACTGCGGCTGCTCGCTGGAATAAAGCTGCGTCTGCGGGTGAGTCATGCGCTCCGCCGTCAGGCGGATGGCGACGGTGCCCTCTGGCAGCCCGTCCGCCTGGGACAGTTCGGCGTTCAACGGCAGGGAGATGCGGTAGTCCTGCGGAGAGGAGCTGCTGTCCTGGGGCAGTTCCAGGCAATAGACCAGCGGGCCGCGGCAGACCGCCGCCCGTCCCATGTTGACTGGAGGTCTGGAGAAGACAGCCTCGACAGGCATGTCGAACTGGAAGGTGATCTTTTCGCCAGCCTGCCAGACCCGCTTTTTCCGCCAGTAGACTTGGGTGACGTCCGCCTGCACGTCGCAACTCCATTTGCGGCACCAGCCCGGGATGCGGACGGCGATGGCCGTGTCGCCGCCTGTGACGCATTCGATGGTCACCTTTCCGTCGTATGGGTACCCTGAGGTGATGCGGAAGCGCTGTCCGTCCGCCTCTATTTCCGCGGCCACGGGTATGTCAACGTGCAGTTCGCCATTTCCCGTCCGATAGCAGAAATCGCCCAACTGCGGCAGGAACCGGCAGAAGTTGGTGGGGCAGCAGCTGCAGGAGAACCAGGTCTGCCGTTCCATCCTGCCATGGGTCGGGAACCAGGAGTGCCGGTTGACCTCCAGGCGGTTGACGTAGAAGAATTTGTCACCCGACACGCCAATTCCGACCAGAATGCCGTTGTAGATGGCGCGTTCCATCAGGTCGGCGTATTTGGAGTCGTCCTTGAGCCGCAGCATCCGCGAGCAGAACAGCGCCAGCCCGATGGCCGCGCAGCTCTCCGCGTAGCTTTTCTCCGGAGGAAGGTCGTAGGGCGAGGTGAACTCCTCGAATTCGCTTCCGCTGCCAATGCCTCCCGTGAGATAGGACTTGCGGCTGGCAATGTCGTCAAACATCCTTTCGCAGACAGCCAGCAGTTCGTCGTCCCCCGTCTCCTGGGCGACGTCGGCCATGCCGCTGTAGAGATAGACCGCTCGCACGGCGTGGCCCACCGCTCCCTCCTGCTCGCGCACGGGCTTGTCCGCCTGCACATTGTCCAGGCGATAATCCCTTTTCTCCTCAACTTGGAAATAGTTGGGGGTGGTGCCGCGGCGGTCAATGAACAACTTCGCCTGCTTCAGGTATTTGGAGTCCCCTGTGGCATGGTAGAGTTTGACCAATGCCAGTTCCAGTTCCTCGTGGCCAGGATACCCTTGGCAGCCCTTTTCTCCGAAATAGTCGCAGATGTAGTCTGCGTATCTTATCATGGCTTCCAGAAAAACGCGGCTGCCAGTGGCGCGGAAATGCGCCACCGCCGCCTCCATGAGATGACCCGCGCAGTAGAGTTCGTGGGCATACCGCAAATTCTTGAAGCGCTGGTCCTGCTCGGTCACCGTGAAGTGCGTGTTGAGGTATCCGTCGGGCTGCTGCGCGGAGACGACCAGATTCACGAGTTCGTCCAGTTTGGCCCGCATTTCGGGGTTGCCGGTCTGCTGGACGACGTAGGCCATGCCCTCCATCACCTTGGCCAAATCGCTGTCCCAATAGACATGCGGAGCGGGTTTGCCCGACTCTGGCGTCCAGTCCAGACGGAAGGCGTCGATGTGCCCCGTCTGCTGGCAGTGCCTGATGCAGCAGGGGATGGTGGAGGTGATGTTGGTCGCCTGGCGCGGTGCCAGCACGGTGTCCTGGAGTAGGATGGTCATGTCTTGGGATGGTGGTTGCGGGTGGATGGGGATGTGGCGGCGGCGTCCCGCCGCCGTCAACACGATGCACGAAACACAGGCGACGGCGGGGATGCCGCCGCC
>JAFRLP010000148.1 GCA_017431185.1 Victivallales bacterium
GGGAGGGGAAGGTGGAAGGAACGCTCTACCTCCACCTCTAACCTCGCCTCCTGCCTTGAACTCCAATACTCCGAAACTCCACGCAGCGAAAGCAATGAACCGTTGCTTCCGCTACGGGGAGTTTTGGAGTTCGGGAGGGGAGTGTTTTTTCTCGTCCATAATTCCATCCGTTTGCAAATCCGAAATCGCGCATTATATTTTAATAAAAAGAACATAGAGAGGTTTTGCATGCGCATTCGTAAGGCACCAAAAACGGAAAAAGCCTATCTTCTGCTCAAAGAGCGGATTACAAGCGACAGTTTTGCTGGGGATCTCCTGCCGATGGAACCCGAGTTGGCCGAGCAGTTGCAGGTCTCCCGAAACACCATCCGCAGCGCCCTAGCCCGCCTGGCGCTGGAGAACTACATCGTCAGAATCAAGGGGCAAGGCACTTTCATCAACCGTTTAGGGCAAGCGCAGGACCGCATTCTGGTGCTGGTGCGCGATGAGGCGAGCATCACCTATCCCGACCGCTATATCCTGCCCAGCATCCAGCAGGAGGCGTCCGCCATGAACCTTCAGGTCGAGACCTGCACCAGCCTGTCCTTAACCACGGGGCAAGTTGATTCCACCGTCAGCGCAATCCGCAGGAAGAACTACCGCGGCATCCTCTGCATGGACTCCCACTTCCGCGGAGACGAGCCACTGATTGGCATCCTGAAAAAGACGGGGCTGCCAGTTGTCCAGCCCCATGCCATCCCCTCCGACTCCGAGAAGACAGGTTTTGCCGTCATGGGCACCGACTATCCTCAGGTCATGCGCGACGGCTTGGCGTACCTGGTCGGTCTCGGACACAGGCGTATCGCCTATCTGGCATACGCGGAGCACCGCATTGACCGAGACGGCTATTTCCAATTGGTCGGGCAGCTCGGGCTCGACAGCGACCCCGCGCTGTATGTCCAATCTCCCAGCCACAACAGCAAGGACAAGATCACGGCAACGATTGAGGCGCTGTTCGCGGGGCTTCAGCGCAGGCCGACCGCCGTGCTGTGCTTCTCCGACTATTTCGCCATCTGCCTTTACGAATACCTGCAAAAACACCACATCCGCATTCCCGAGGACATTGCCGTCCTCTCCATCGGAGGAATGATCGGGTGCGATTTCCTGATGCCCTCGCTTTCCGCCATTGACTTCGACTGTCCAGCCATCGGGCGTTCCGCCGTGCGGATGCTGATGGAAATGGAGAAGAAAAAGGAACTGACCCGGCCTTTCACCGTGACTCCGCATCATCTGACGGAACGCGAAAGCACCCGGAAAATAGCCATAGAGGAGACCGCCTGATGAAACGCAGCAAAGAAGTGTTCGCCATCTACTTTCCCAGTTGGCACCCTGACCGCCATTATGGTCAGTGGTATGGAGAGGGCTTCTCCGAATGGGAACTGCTGAAGACCACGCGCCCGCTGTTTCCAGGGCACAGGCATCCGCTTGAACCCGAATGGGGGTATTTCGATGAATCGAATCCCGAATGGATGGCGAAGCAGATTGACCTTGCCGCCGACCATGGCATCACGGGGTTCATGTTCGACTGGTACTGGTATGAGGGCGAGCAGTTTCTGGAAAAGGCGCTGGACACGGGTTTCCTGAATGCCCCGAACCGCAATCGCCTGAAATTCTTCCTGATGTGGGCAAACCACACCTGGGGCATGTGGCCAGCGATGGAAAGGGATTTCCATGCCATGAACGGCAACGAAAACCAGTCCAGCAAGGTATTTCTCACCATCCGCCATTCCGAGCAGGACCTCCGTGAGGTAATGAACTACTCCTGCGAAAAGTATTTCCGGCTGGAGAACTACTGGAAAATCGACGGCAAGCCAGTCTATTCCATCTACTCCTGCAGCAATCTCTTCAAGTACATCGAGCCGCAGGATGTCCTGAGAATCCTCAACGAGGTCGCGCGTCAGCACGGCTTCCCTGGCATCTACACGCTGATGAACATCGGCTGCTGCAACGACAACGAGTACTACTGCGGATGGGGCCGCATCCCCAGAATGCGTGACGCGGGCTTCGACGCCGTGTTCGCCTACAACAGCGGACTGCGCTCCGACTTTGAGAACACCGTCGCTTCCGACGCCCCCACGCTGGACTACTCCTTCATGATGGACAACCAGCGGTATTGCTGGGAGCGCATCGCCGAGCAGAGCATGCCATTCATCCCCAGCGTCACGCTCGGGATGGACGTCGCTCCCCGCTGGAGCCGTCTGCTGACCTACCCGTGGGACTATGCCAAAACAGGATATTACCCGATTGTGGTGAACAACACCCCCGCACGCGTCGCCACCCTGCTGAAGGAGGCTCTTGCCATGGACTCCAACGCGGTGCTCATCAACGCCTGGAACGAATGGAGCGAGGGCATGTACCTGATTCCCGAAAAGCATTCGGGCAACGCCATGCTGAAAACCGTCAAGGAAATCGTCGCTGCCCAAGAATAAGGAGCCATCATGAGACTGAAAAACGCCATGCGTCCCTCGGCTCTCCCATGCGGAAAGCCCAACTCCAGCCAAAACCCCGCCAGTTTCACTCTGATTGAACTTCTGGTCCCAAGATGTATCTGACGTATGACGCCAAAAGCCAAAAGTGAGCAGTTGCAGAATCCATGAAGCAACTTGACCAACTAGTCGAACTCGCCATCCAAAGCGGATTCGCTTTAGACAAGCTCAAACTCTGCTTTTATCTTTGCTGGGAACACGGCTTTGCGGGAAAGCCCGAAACTCCCGCCTGGGAGAACAAAATCCGCGCTAGCATCCCCTATTGGCTGGAGTACCTTGAAAAAAAATATGGAATCACCAACGACCGTGTGGTTCTCTGGCCCATTGACGAACCGCAAGGCAAAATTGACGACTCCAAGTCCAGCATGTCCCAGGCACTGCGTTGGTGCAAACTGCTCCGTGAAATCGCTCCCAAAGCTAAAGTCACGGTCAATCCTCTCTATGCAGGAAAGACCGATGCCTTTGAAAAGCTTGCTCCATACTGCGACATCATGTACTGCTACCGTCCCGAGCTGGACAAACTGCCAGACTTCACGGCGCGCATCAAAAAATTGAACAAGGAGGTCTGGACGTACAACATTCTATACAAGCAGACCAAGCCTGAAATCTACCGCAGAGATTATTGGAAAAACTGCCGTGACGGCTTCCTGCTGACAAAATTCTGGGATTTTGACTCCTGCGCGGGCGGTGACTGCTTTGACTCCAGTGATGTCACCAACGCCGAAAGCAAGAAGATATACACCAGGGATTGCGCCATGGCATACGTGGACTTCAACTACGGGACTATGCTCACCAGTCGCAGAATGGAGGCGGCGGCGCGCGGCTTCGAAGAAACATGCGTCGCCTGGTACTGCCGCAGCCTTCTGGAGAAACTCGAAAGGATGGGCGAAAATGTCCAGGAGTTGAGAAAGGCACTCGACACGGCCATAAAACAAGGGGCGGATGGCTCCATGTCCGTCATGGATGCACAGGCTGACAAAATTCTTGCCCTCTCCGAAAAAATCATTCCGCTGTATAAGGCAAAGAACGGCACCCCCGTGAAAAAGGACAAAACACAATAACCCGCCGCCCTGATGTCAACTGAGACGGGAAAGCCAAGGTCTTTGGCATGGATATGAGTTGCGAGCCCACCGAAATGGTCAGGCTGTTTCCCGTCACGGATTTCGGTTCGCGTTTTTCGCCCATCCCGTGCGTCTATTGGGGATGGGTTTGCCACGAACCATGTTTTCACCAATACAGCCTGGAATATTCGGCAAGGCTTTTTCGCTCCGCAGAAAAAGCCGATCTCGCAAGTCACGCCTTCCTGAGCAAATCCGCGGCATTCTGGTCAGAAAGCAGAAAAACGGTCTTCAGAACCGAAAGGATTTCCTGCGGGGATACGTTGCTGTTCCGGCACATCTGAACGTACCGTTCTGCGCCCTCCAGCAGCCCCTCGATCTTGCCCTCTTCAATCATTTGTTCTTCAGCCAGGCACATGTCGATGTCCTCCTTGTCTTCTGGGATTTGGATGTTGGTTTGAAACAACGCCTTGATGAGTTCCACCACGTGGTGCGGCACCCTCCTGAAGCCCGGCTCCTCGGCGAGAATGCGCCTCATCTGCCGGGAATCCTTTCTTCCCATCGCATACAATAGCACAAGTTTCAGATTTTGCTCGAAGCCGCGCACTCTTTCGATGGGAATCTGGTCGAGGTCAACCACGGGCATCCTCATGTCGTAGTCGTATTCCGCCAGCGCGGACGGAAGCGGGTGGGATATGTCACTCAGGCATTTCGGGCCGTCCCATGTATTCCCGCCAAAATGGACTACGACGGAGAGGGGTTTGACTATCTTGTCCTCCTTGCCGAAACGCGAGAGGTATTCCTCCGAGGACGCATATTTCCGTTTTCCGCACTGCGTCTTCTTCATGTCAATCTCCCTGCGCCGGGCGTTGATGTTCAGCGCCGCCTCCAGGAACAGCCGCCCTGGCATGAAATAATCGACCCTGGACTGGAATTCCAGGCCGAACAGCAGGTAGCCGTGCGGTGCGTCACCCTCATCGCACCGCCACAGGGCATCCCTCACGACACTTGCCTTTGCACCCCCTTTTCCGCCCTCTGTCCCCAGGCAGAATTCCTCAGTCGGCAGGGCATGGAACTGTTCGGGACAAAAGTACGCATCTCCCTGAAAAAACGCCTCGTTGATGAGATTCGCCACTGCCTCGCCGTTGCCGAACATCACCTTGGCTGCATGGTCTTTGTCAAACATAGACTGCACATCCATTTTTAGAAGAATTTTCTCTATAATCATTAAGATAGCATAGAATTCTTGTTTATGCAAATCAATTAGGTGATTTTTTGTCATTTTTTTGTTCTACTGATATCATGGTTCAAATCCGATAATCCCCCGACCATTGACATTGGCTTGAGTCTACGTAGAATAAAGCGCAAACCGCACGAGTATGAAGAGGCAGTGAACACAGCGGACGGCAATCCGCCGTCGTCAAATATGCGTCATGCCATTCCGTCTCGTCTCGCGGCAAGGGCGCAAAACCTCTATATGGTGCCCGTGCCAGGGGCTGCGCTCACGGCTTTGACGTTCGCTTGGGAGTTGTCAAGAAATAAATGCAACTAATTTTTCTAGGGGATTTGAGGCTGATGTGCTATATGATTGCGAGGCGCATAGTAAACTATGTAACGAACAATCATGTAGAAGGCCCTTGGCACGAATAGGGTCATCACGGACAGCGGACACCCGTCTGGACGACGCAGCCAAGGAGTTCGGGATGAAGGATGAAGACTGACTGCCCGCAGGGATTCCGGGTGATGACATTGCCGATGCGGGAGTTCTGCAGACCGCCATTGATGGCGATGGCATTCGTGGCATTTGAAATGACGTTGGAGACGGAGATGTCGAAGAGGGACTGCTCCTGCTGATAGCCATACGGATGGTTGGGATCCCCCAGGAGGCCTGGCGAACCGCCCAGCTGGAGGCTGCAACGTGAATTTTTGAAACAGTAGTCATCGGGCGAATTATCGATGATGCCGTCGATGACGACATGGCGGATTTCCGCACCGTCAGTCGCATTCAGGCGAATCATCAGGCAGCCGCCGGCTGGATAGGCCAGGACGTTGCGGATGATGACGTTGCGGATGCCTTTCTCGCGCTTTGTCCAGTCGTTGCCCAGGACATGCGTGCTACCGTACTCGCCGCCTTTGCGCCTGGTGAACTGTGGCGCGAAGGCGGACAGCGCGATGACGTCATCGCCCGTCGTGCCGGTAATGTCGGAGATGATGAAGTCATGGCAACCGTTGCGGAGGTTGATGCCGTCTTGGTTCTCGGTGTTGTGTTTCTCGCCGTCGATGACGCGTGTCATGCACGCCTTGAACTCGATGTGTGACACGCGTCCGTCCGAGCAGTCCTCGAAGGAAATCGCCCATGCGTGAGGCTCGATGATGCAGAGGTTCTCGATGGACACATGGCTGGCTCTCGCCATGAGGATGCCGATGTTCCGCCAGTCGCCATTGGGCGATTCGCACTCGGCGAGTGCGTCCGTGCCGTAGGAATGTCGGTGAAGGTCCTCGAATGTCGGGTTCGATGCCCCGGAGTAGTTTTTAGGACAGGGGCATGCGAGGACTTTCGAGCTGTCGCCTGTGGCTCGCGGGTGATCCGCGCCTTCGAGAATACAATTTCCGACTCCCTTGATGTGGATGTGCTCGACGGGCTCTGGCTCCTCGATGCCGAAGCCGCAGTTGGCGCTGCGGAAGAAATTGTCGCGGCACTTGTCGGAAAGCTTGATTCGGCAGTTCTCGAGGATGACGGTTGTGTTGGACGGCAGGAGGATGGCGCGGTCAAGCAGCCACCATGTCCGTTCAGGGTCGATTGCGGATTTGCGCTCGGGGATGACGACGATGCCGCCCTCACGTTCGCGGATGGCGGCGTCGATGCGTTCATTGTCGGTCTGGCCCGGATAGTCGTTGACGGTTTTCATGAGGGAATTCCTTGAATGAAGTAGTCACAGCTCTTGAATCCGTTGCGGGAGGGACTGGGTTTTCTCGTCCGTCTCGCCTGTGGCCTGCCATTTCCGCACGGCCTCAAAATACTCCTTGGATAGTTCACAGATTCTTTTGCGAAGGGAATCCATCTGCGGATTGCCGACGAACTGGTCCAGACGCGCCATCATCCTGGA
>JAFRLP010000149.1 GCA_017431185.1 Victivallales bacterium
CGGACTTCAAACGGACTCGGCTGAGCCTTGACGCCTTCCGACAGGCACGCTCTTCAAGCTTACGGAAGCCAACCAGCCCCACCCATTCGGAAAAAAGTGCCAAGGCAGTTGATTTTTTGGGAAATCGGGAGTATAATATGATAAGAACAAATGGAAACAAACTAAACGACAGGCCAGCCCATGCTGAAATATCAAGGAGTGACCATAGACGGCGAAGCCGTCGAACTGGAGGTGCGCAATGGCCGCATTGCGTCCCGGCGCACCATAGAGCGCACGTCGGAGCTGCCCCGGCTGTTTCCTGGCCTGGTTGACCTCCAGCAAAACGGGGCGCTGGGGCACAGCTACAACAACCTGGCGGACCGTGCCGAGGAGGAACTGGAATGCATGGCGGGGCATCTTCTGCGTCACGGAGTCGTGCGTGTCCAGGCGACTTTCACCACTGCGGACTACGGCATCCTGGAGACGGCCGCCCGCGCCATCGACAAGGCATTGACCCGCAATGCCCGCCTCGCCTCCCTGTTCCCAGGCATCTTCCACGAGGGCGTGTTCATCTCCCCGCTGGAGGGATGGCGGGGCGGCCATCTGCCGGAGTATATCATGCCGCCGGACTGGGAGCGCTTCCATCGGCTGGACGGGCTGTCTGGCGGACGCATCCGCACGGTGAACCTGGCTCCCGAGCAGGAGGGCGCGATGGAGTTCATCCGCCGTGCGGTGGAGGCCGGCCACATTGTCGCGCTGGGGCACTGCAACCCCGACACGGAGACCATCCACCGCGCCGCGGACGCCGGAGCATCCATGGTCACCCATTTTGCCAACGGCGCCGCCCCCACCATCCATCGCTTCCACAATCCATTCTGGGGCTTCCTGGCTGAAAAGCGCCTGCGCCTGGGGCTGATAGGCGATGGCTTCCACCTTCCGCCAGAGGTCGTATATACCGCCCTCGCCTGCAAAGGGCAGGATGGGTGCTTCATGGTTTCCGACGCCAACGTCTATTCTGGCCGTCCCCCGGGAACATACCCCCGCAATGGCGGATTGCCCTGCGTGGTGGAGCCGGACGGCCTCTTCCATGTCCAAGGCAGCCGTGAGATTCTGGCGGGGGCCTGGTTCCAGCTCGACCGCTGCGTCGAGTTCCTGCGGACCCGCTGCGGCCTGTCGCTGGAGGCTGCCTGGCGACTCTGCTCAATCGTTCCCGCGCAGATTGTCGGCTTCGACCTGCCGATGCTTCAGGAAGGGGACGAGGCGACCTTCGTCATTCATCTGAACGGAAAAATACAGCAGACCATCTTCAAAGGAGACAGCTATGCGTAGAGTGAACCAACCAAAGCGCGGACGTCATTTCACCCTGATTGAACTACTTGTCGTCATCGCCATAATTTCCGTGCTTGCCGCCATGCTTCTGCCTGCCTTGAGCAAGGCCAGGCATAAGGCGCGAACCCTCAGCTGCATCTCCAACCAGAAGCAGATTGGACTGGTGTTTGTCCAATATGCGGATGACTACGAGGACTGGCTGCCGGCGAATTACGTCTCCTTCTCGTTTGGCGGAACCTATCTGGGGCCGTACGGACACTCCTGGCAGGACATGATGTCCACGGCCGGATATTTCAAGTACCAGAACATGCAGGAGCACATTGTCCGTTCCAATGTTCTGGCATGCCCTGCCGCGCAGAAGGCTGTGGGCAGCACCAATTACGGCTTGAACGTCGGCCTGCGTCGCCAGCCCGTCAACGCCGAAGCAAAGAAAAGGGGCGTATGGCAGTATGCGGACGACTATTACAAGCGCGGCAGCGTCCGCACTCCCTCCCGGGTGGCGCAGTTGGGTGACTGCAACGAGACAACCTACCAGATTGACGCCTACCAAAAGGGCGACCCCATTGGGGTACACTGGAATCCGCTGGCCGCCAACCTGGTTCGCCATTGGGGGACGCTCAACATGCTGTTCATCGATGGTCATGTCGAGAACATGAAGAACACCGAGGTGCTTTATTGGGAGAGCACCGCCGTCCGCTTCGCGAAGCCCTGGTTCTGATAGGAGATGCATTGCATGAAAAAGGCATTCGCCCTCTGCTGCGTCACGTTGCTCGTCGGAATGGCCGAAGCGTTTGCCGGTGCAGTCGCCGAGCCTCGGCGTTCCATGGACAGCGCATGGGAAAAGCATCCTGTCAAAGGCCGCGATTTCTGGTATCTGCTAAAGGAGGAATGGCTCACTTTCCCCGAATTCCAGCAGGAGCCTTTTGTCCAGGAGGCGGGGCTGTTGGGCGTGAAATGGCCTCTGCGCACTTTCAATGCCACGCCGTTGAGGGCGCTGCTCCTGCGCGAAATCTCCCTGCTGGATGCGGAAGGGCAACCGCTGAAGCGCAACCTTCGGCTCACTCCGCTGGAGGCTTCCACGCAAATCTATCGGCAGGAGGCGCTGGTTGACGGTGATGCGGAGTCCGCCTGCGGAGTCAGTGGGGATGTCGCGATTCCCGCCGCCCGTTACGCCTCGGTTGGCGTGGACATTGACCTGCAACTGACCCCTCCCGCCAATCCCCGGACGCTTTTGCTTGACTACGGCGACGAACGGAATCCCGACCTCGGCTCGGTGGAACTCTGGCTGGACGGCGCACCCGCACGCATCGTACACGCCAAGGCCCTCGCCCGGGATCGGCGGCTCGCCGTCGCCCTGCCAGAGCGGACCGTCGTTTCCACGGTGCGTCTGCGGGTCAATTCCGCGCCTGTGAAATATGTGCTGGGGGATTTCCCCGAGGCCATTCAGCCCCACCTGAAGACGCACCCGTTCACCACTCATCTGATGCGTCCAGTTCCCTTCGGTTTGTCCCCTGCCAATTTTGACCAGCAAGGGGCGAAAAAACTGTTGGAGAAGTACGGGGAAACCCATTTGGGCATCTGTTTTGCCGAATGGGACACCCAGGCGTTCTTTCAGTCCTGGTCGCCCGGCAACCGCTTCTACCGCGACCTGACTTCCGCTTTCGGCGCGCCGCCGAAAACCAGGCAGGAGAGCGAGGCGAGTTTGCACCGCTTCTGGGATTGGCACCGCTCCATCTTCTTTGACCATATATGGGGAATGAGCGGGGCCGTCGGCTTCGCCCCCTACGGAATGGAGTGGGGCGGCTTGGTCTCCGGAGTGGAGCTGACCAACCACACGTCCACCATCCCGCACCGCACGCTGCTGCGCATTACCGCTGGCGCGGCACGGCAGTATGACCGTCCTTTCCTGGCCTATCTGGCATACTACCTGGGAAAATACGCCCCGAATTCGCAGAAGCCACAACCCCTGCCTGGTTCCCGTCAGTGGGAGGGCGGACCGGGGGCGGGCATCTCGCCCTCCTTCGCCGAGCGGGTCCTGATGACCGCCTATTTCATGGGGGTGAACTACTTTGGCTTTGAATCACAGCCATGGGGCCAGGCTGAACGCCGAGACGGCAAAGTGGTTCTCAATGACAATGGACTGGCGCTCCGGCGTTTCTACGACTGGACTCGTTCCGCCGACGGGGAACGCGGCGAATGGTACACCCCCATCCTTCTGGCCTCGGACTACATGCACGGCACGATGAGGCGCAACGGCTTTGTCTGGGGATACCATCTCACCCCGGAAAAAGGCGAAAGGATGCGCGAGCACATCTCACGCGCCATTGACGGTTATGACGGTCTCCAGAGCGCCTGGGATGTCCCTCCCTACAGCCATAATCTCCATAACTCCCCCCTTGGCGATGTGTTTGACGAGGCGTTTGTCAATCCCCCATCGGGAAATCTTCCCAGATTCGACCGCTATGCCATCGTCATATTGCCGGACGAGGCGGCGCTGCCCGTCTCCACCATCACTGCCTTGGAGAATTATGTCCAATGCGGCGGCACGCTGGTCATCAACTCCGTTCATTGCAATTTATTGCCTGCCCATCTCCTGCCTGCGCAACTGGCGGGAAAATGGGAGGAGGCGGAGGGCATGTCTCTCCCCGCCGTGCGCCTGGGGCGCCAGGCGAAAGTTCTGATGAAGACTGCCACGGGAAAAGCTTTTGCCGTCAGCCGCAAATACGGTCTCGGACAGGTAATCATGACTTTGCCGAAGCACCTGCTTGGCTCTGACCCGGAGCAGCCAGTCCCCTACATCGGACAGTTGCTTCACGACCTTCAGGCGGAGGTGCTCCCATTCCAGGTGGATGGCGATGTCCAGTTCCTCTTCAGCAGACTTTCTGGCGGACGCTGGAAGGTGGCCCTGCTCAACAACAAGGGCGTGCTTAAGAATCCCTGGGAAAGTAAAACGGATGTCGATCCCTCCTTCGCCAGCAAGGTCACCCTGCGGCTCCCCGCTTCTGGCCTTTCGGTGAGCGAACTGTACGCTCAGGACAAGCTGGATTATTCTGGAAACGAGGTCAGCCTGGTGGTTCCCCCTGGCGGAATCCGCGTCATTCAGGTCACCATCCCGGAACAGGATGACCAGCGCAAGCCGCAGTTCATTGGACAATGGAAACTGGATGGGTCAAAGGAGTGGACGGACGGCCCGTCACGCACCCAATACCACGATATGAAGTACGCCGTGACCGCCACTGGCGAAAAGGTCTATGAGGCCACGGAGCGCAATACCCAGGTGATGGTGGAATACAATCCAGGCTATCCTCTGGAACGCGGCAGCGTCGTTTTCCGCGCCGCCCCGAATGAGGAATACAAAACGAGCGACCGCGGAGGCTACCCGGTCAGTTCCCGCTTCTTCTGGGTCTTCTACCATCAGGGCAACTGGGGACTCAAGGTTTTTGACAGTGTCGTCATCAATGGTCCGCCTGCCAGGCACCGCCGGTGGAGCCATATTGCCGTCACTTGGGACCAGAAGGTCTGTCGCCTCTTTGTCGATGGAACGGAGTACACTGGCCCTGGCGGCATTCCCATCAAAACCTACATCCCGATTTGGAACAACACGCTCCAGTTCGGCACTTACGGCAGGGGACGCCGCACCTTCGGCGGCTGGCTTTCGGACGTTCGGCTCTATGCCGAACCCCTTGCCCCCGAAACCATCCGCGAAATGTGTGAGACTGAACGCATAATCCATGGAAGTGAATTGTGAGATGAAAAGAACCTGTCTGTTTTTGGCTGTGGTGCTGGCCGTGTCCCTGGCCAGGGCGGATGAACTGCTCTTTCAGGATAACTTCAGGAAATCGTCTTGGCGGGCCATCAACACATCGGAATACGCCGAAACAGCGGACCATGCTCTGACGCTCAAGGATGACCGTCGGTATATCGCCTCCTCCCGCATCACCACCTGCGACCGGGGCGCAAGACTGCGTTTCTCCGTGCGCGCCGCCGCCAAGGCGCCGGTTCGGCTGGGAATGATTTTCTACGGTGAAAAGCATCGCATCGAAATGGGCGATCCGAACACGCCCGCCCCTGATGAGGAGAAGTCGCTCTCCTTCGAGTTCGCCGCGCCTTTCCGCTGCAAAGGGGTCAGCCTGATGATCTGTGGCGAGGGAACATACCGAGAGGCCAAACTGGAACGCCTCTTTCAGCCAGGCTACGAACTCCGGGCGTACCCACCCTATCAGATGGTCTCCGGCGCTCCCGCGAAAGTCGTGTATCGCCTTTTCCATAATGGCCAGGAGGTCCCAGGTGACGGGATTGAGTCGGATGGGCAGGATGGCTGGCATCCCGCCTCCGGGGCGACCGCTCACGCCTGGATTGACCAGGTGGCGGACACCGCCGCCTTTGACTCCCTCGCCGCCAAGGTTCATTTGGAAAAGCCCGTGAAAGCGCTTTATCTGGGTGACAGCCTGACCCACTATGACCTGGGGCACAACCATGTGGACAAGGTGGAGTATTTCCTGGACAAGGTCATGCCTGGCAAGTTCGACGCCTGCAATTACGCCTGTGGCGGTGATGACATCAGCCGTGTTCTCGACCGTCTGGCGGGAAAAGGCACTGGACGCTGGAAAAACCGCTACCACGACATCTGGAGCCGCAACTATGACTGGGCGTTTGTCTTCCTTGGCCACAATGACACCAAGGCCTCCAGCGCCAATGACTTCCGCATTCCCGCTATTCCGCCTGAAAAACAGCGGGAACTTTATCTGAGACTGTTTGCGGAACTGCGTCAGCGTGGCATTCGGCGGATTGTGCTCATCTCCTCAACCTCCTCGGATTTTGCGGTGTGCAAGGCCAATTCCGACAAGATTGGCTCCTCCCGTGTCCACAACCGCTTTGGCGCGCCGGAGCACCTGGAGGCTTTCAACCGCACGTTGCAGGAACTGGCCAAAGACCAGCCCGGCATCGAGTATCTCGACATCTACACCGAGATGAAGGACATGCCCGATAAGTCCACGTTGCTGCGGCCTTCCGATGGCGTGCATCTCTCTGACGCTGGCCACGATTACGTCGCGCTTTGCGTGCTGCGCTTTCTCGGCAAAGGGGCGAAGCCATGAGGACGGCATCCCGGCTGCCCTCGCTGGCGCCGCCGTCGCGGAGATCATCCAGACCGGCTAGTGTCCCGTCCGATTAATTCGTGAGGATAGTCCGCAGATGTTTTCGAGTTGTTTTCGCACGAAGGCGACTGCGCATAGTTTCCTATGCAAAGAAGCCTTCATGCGAAAAGAGCCGGAAAGAGCGCGGAATATTCCATC
>JAFRLP010000150.1 GCA_017431185.1 Victivallales bacterium
GCCTGCGGACTCTCCTTCGCCGTCGGCCCTGGCGTCCCCGCGCCACGTTCCCTCTGCAATATGATGCAGGAATACCAGGATGACCTGGGAATACCTGCCCCACGTGCCATCGACCTGACACGCTGGTCTGCCCAGGGAGTGCTGCTGCTGAACACCGTGCTGACCGTCCGTGCGCACGAGGCCGGCTCGCATCGGGGACTGGGCTGGGAGGCCGTCACCGCCGCCATCCTCAAGGCGGTGGTCGCCAAACCCACCCCGGTCGCCTTTATCCTGCTGGGACGGGACGCCCGCTCCTACAAGCAGCTGGTGTTCCAATGGCCGCACGTGGTCTTTGAGGCAGCCCATCCCTCTCCATTGTCCGCTCATCGGGGTTTTTTCGGCTGCCGCCTGTACTCCACGGTCAACGCATTGCTGGCGTCCCGCGGTGTGCCGCCGCTGGACTGGCGGCTGGATTAACGTTTCCCCTGCCTTGTCAATGAGATTGTCATGCGAGCATTCATACAAAGAGTGACCGAGGCGTCGGTCAGAATAGATGGAAAAACCGTCGGGCAAATCGGCGCCGGACTGCTGGTGCTGCTCGGGGTCAAGACCACGGATACCCGTGCCGAGGCGGATTGGCTGGCCGAGAAACTGCCCGCCTTGCGCATCTTCGAGGACAGCGGGGGCAAGATGAATCTCTCGTTGCTGGAGACTGGCGGAGAACTGCTGGTGGTCAGCCAGTTCACCCTTTATGGTGACGCACGAAAGGGGCGCCGTCCCTCCTATATCGACGCCGCTCCTCCTGCCCTCTCCGAACCCCTTTACGAATACTTTGTGGAGAAACTGCGCACCGCGGGCCTCACTGTCGCCACGGGGCAATTCGGCGCAGACATGAAGGTCTCCCTGGTGAATGATGGCCCCGTCACTATCCTGCTGGAAAAGGAGCAGCCATGACAACTCCCTGCGAAAAAAATCCTGCCCAAGGAAAACAATGGACGGATGACGCCGCCCGCGAAATCGCTCTCCACCTCTTCGACAGTTATGCCTGCGGGCACGGCGTCAGTTACCGTGACACTTGCGCTCTGCCGGAGCAGTCCATTGTCACGGATACCCTTGAGAATCTCATCGACCTGCTGTTCCCCGGCTACACAGGACGCCAGCGCTTCACTAGGGAAGGCGCCTATTTCATCGCGGGAAATCTGCTGAACCGCACGTATCAGACGCTCTCCGAGCAGATCACCCGCGCTCTGCTTCATGCCGATGCGCCTCTAGATGCGCCACCGCGCCAGTATGCCGAGACTGCCACCATCGAACTCCTGGACGCTTTGCCGAACCTGCGCGATATCCTCTGGGATGACGCCCAGGCAGCGCTGGAAGGCGACCCTGCCACCAAGTCCTTGGACGAAATCATCCTCGCCTACCCAGGATTCAAATGCATCACCTGCCATCGTCTGGCGCACGAACTCTATGCGCGTCATATTCCGCTGGTGCCGCGTATCATGAGTGAATATGCGCATACTGTCACTGGAATTGACATTCATCCGGGGGCGACCATTGGACGGCATTTCTTCATTGACCACGGCACAGGTGTCGTCATTGGGGAGACCACGGTGATTGGGGATAACGTCAAGCTTTATCAGGGGGTGACCCTGGGGGCCTTGAGTTTCCCGAAGGACGCGACTGGCCATTTGGTCAAGGGGGCGAAGCGGCATCCCAACATCGAGGATGATGTCACGATTTATGCGGAGAGCACGATTTTGGGCAATGTCACCATTGGCCACCATTCGGTGATAGGCGGCAACACCTGGCTCACCGAGTCTGTTCCACCCTACAGCAAGGTGACCATTGAACCCAGCAAGGTGACCATTAAGGAGATGGCTCCGCGTGGCGTGTCACCTAATGGGGAAAAGCATTCATAAGAGGTAATTGCAAAACCATCGCCCTACCGCCAAAACGCCACAAGCGAGGGCGAAGAGCGAAGGCTCAGCATGGTGACCACGCTGAGCGTGAGCGATGAAGCCCATCGGCCGTGAAGGCGGTTGGGATGAGGTTTTTGCAATTGCCTTATAAGGAATTGACGAAGAATTGACCGCATGGCCTATAGAAGCCTGGGAGATACACTTTTTATAATGCCTCAGTCACTGATGCTGGGCTGATGCCGTGTTGGACGCACTCCGCACGGTCAGTATCAGTCAGTGAGGCATTACACTTTTTTTTCGGGCAAAGGCATTATTTTTCACCTTGCGATTTGCATCCCCTGATTTCTCTGCTATATTAATTGCATGATTCTCAATTTCGGAACGTAGCGCAGCCTGGTTTAGCGCGTTTGACTGGGGGTCAAAAGGTCGAGAGTTCGAATCTCTCCGTTCCGACCATTCATTTACTACACGGCACTTGGGTCTTTGCCCGAGTGCCTTTCTTTTTGCCATTTCTAGGCTGTTTTTCGAGGTCAAATCGCCCGAAAGCCTATATTGTAGAATCCATCGGGTGAATCCCGCCGCCCCGAAATCCCCCATTCTCCGATTTACCCACTCCGTTTTCCAAAGTCCCGGGACTTTATCCACCGCCCCATTGCCTGCGACCTTGGATATAGCCAGTTATGCTTATTCTGCGTCCATTCGTGTTACTGCAATCCATTCCAAATCACTTACGCACTCTTTGCAAAATCTTCTCCGCGCCGTGTACGGATTCACTCTCGTGCTTGAGCCAAAGGTCTTTTGCCAGCCAAAAGTTCAAGTTGTCTCAACCAACCTGCCAGAAATTGATATGGAATTGGGATTTTATGGTGTGAGATGTTTCGCCGTTACAGCGTCCATCATCCCAAAAAACGATGGAGTGCTGCCTTGATATTATCCACTGAATCTGGAAGACGAAGGCTTTTGCCATCTATAGGTTCATTGTCATAGCGCACCAAAAACTCGCGCATGTCAGCCTGAATGGATTCGGGCATGACAGGACGCTCAGTCACGAAAGGCGTGAGACGAGCCACATCATTCTTATGCTTGGCAATATCTCCCGAAAGAATCTTCTCCCCTCTTGCTCTGGCGTCGGTGAGGTTCATCCATGCCTTTGCCTTCAGCACGACAAGCGCAGGCGGCGTGATAAGGGAGATGCCATCAATCACTGTTCGATATCCCAGTATGAACTGGTAATAGTCATCATCGAGGAGAATGGCTGACAGGCTGGAAATGTCATAGGAAAGCGGAATGGGCGTCACATGGATATCATCGGGCAACTCCAGCCACTCAGGCCTGCGAGAAAGCAATTCCAGCATTTTGGGATAGTCTGCCTCACGCGGATTCTGGAATCGGTAGAAAAGGCGACGCCCTTTGCCGTCACCTGAACTACGCTGGGCGATGGCGTACCCTCCCTCCTTGATGAAGCGCCAGAATGCCCGTGCGAAGTCATTGGTCCTTGCTTCAACGCATAGGACGATGTCAAGGTCTTTAGTCACGCGGAATGCGCCACCAAGTGCATTGAGATTGACGTCACACGCGCTCCCGCCGATGAGAATATAGGAATCCTCAAGTCCTGTGAAATGCGCCTTGAATCTCTCCAGACCAATTACCATTGGAAATCCTCCATCATCTCGTCAAGTGCCATCTGGACTCGCTCGTCACTCTCGCCCCTCAATGAAAGAGCCAGCGACAACGGGTCTATCGTGCCGTCGCCCAGAATATCCGGGCGGTATCTCCACAGCTGTAGCACGATGTCTGCCTCATCCGCAGGGATGGCCTCGTAGTTTCCCTTCCAGAACTCCGTCATGCCCACGGCATACGTCTCTGGCGGTGCTTCCGCGAGCATGGTTCGTTCGGCAAGGGCATTCGCGCCAGCCTTGAATGCCTTGACGCCACCTGGCATATCCATCACACCCACTGTCCGCTTGCAGGGGTTCACCAGATAATCCTGGCAGGCTTCCCACAGGGCACGCCCGCTTTGGCTAAAGCGGAACTCCAAGTCGCCTGCCCCCTGCCTGACCTGCTTTTTCCCAAAGCCAAACTGCTCCAGTTCCTTGAGGGCATAGACGGCACTGGGATGCGAACAGCCAAATGTCCGCTCCACCTCGCGGATGGAGGGGGCTGGTGGCAGCTTGTGCAGAAGCACACCCAAAACCACAAGTTGGGCGTAGGTGCTGAAGCGTTCCCGATCCATCAGGCGACGGCGCATCGTCGATTTCAGCGCGACAGCCAGAAATGGCAGGAACAACGCCTTGCCGGGAACGATGAACGGAATGCCGTAGACCATCATCTGCTGGGTGGCATGAAACTCCAGAGCGTCTGCGCAATAGACCACCTCCCGCTGGAAATGTCCAGTCAGGAAGGCCAGACGCTTGCGGATGTTCAACGGCGTGGTGCGTTTTCCCTCCTTCTCGAAGCAGAAGACGCATTCCACGCCAGACAGCACTCCTGAACAGAAATCGTATTGGCTGGTGTAGAACATCGGCAAGGCCGTGTCCACAGGCATAGGCGTCAGCAGCAACGTCTGCCCCAATGCCTTGCTTATGTATTGCTCAACTGCCTCTTTCATGCGCCGACCTTTGTTAATTTGTTTTATCGTGAGTAAATATAATTCTACTCACGAAGATTTCAAGCAACTCAAGTGATTTTTCAGCGTTTCTTTGATCCTTGGTCAGCGTACTGGGACAACATTCATGGGGATTACTGAAAATTTCTGACGCAAACGGCGTAAAAAATCAATGACTGTATTGAATCGGACAGCCTTTGATCAAAAACGAGAATCTTTTCCTTTCGGCTTGAAATTGATAGAAAAAAAACTAATTTATTCTATCATATAAGGACAACAACGATGCTTTCGACCAAAAAGAAAATACTGGCAAGGATACAGAGACGCGGACGTGGTGGCCTGTGGTGCGCCGATGACTTCCTGTCCACCTTCCAGCGTCATGAAATCGATGAGAGTTTTGTCAGGCTCATGAATGAAGGCGTGATACGACGTGTCA
>JAFRLP010000151.1 GCA_017431185.1 Victivallales bacterium
ACTTCAATCCGCGAGGCCTGAGGCCTCGCGGGCAGGTTGGGGACCCGCTCCTGGCACGTCAGGCTCAAGTGGCAAATCTGAGGCTGCGCACGCCAAAACAGGTGGGGGTGTGAACAGGTGCCTTGCGTCATTGTCCAGTTGGGGAAGCGGCAACCGCCTATTCATCCGCCAGGAGATAATGAACTCCGAGTTTGTCCAGCAACTGCCGTTTTTCGGCGGAGAGCAGGCGGTCGGTGACCAGGGTGACCTTGGGGTCGGCCAAGTTTGCGTAGGTCACAAAGGAGGGGCGGAACAGTTTGGAACTGTCGGCCAAAACCAGAACGCGGGCGCTGTGCGCCACGGCGGCAGCGGCCAATTGGCCCGTGTCCTCATCTTCCGTGGCAAGCGACCCGTCCTCGTCCAAGCCGTCAGCGCCCAGAATGGCCATGGTGAAATGGTGGCGCGACAGGTGTTCCAGCGCCACGGGGCCGCACAAATCCATCCGCTGCGGACGGTATAGTCCCCCTGTCAGCAAGACCTTGCAGGATTCGGGGAAGGTCGAGCCGACGGCCATGGAATTGGTCACCAGCGTAAGTTTCCCAAGTCCGTCACGCAACCGCACCGCCAGCGCCTTGCCGCACTCGAAGACGGTTGTGCCGGAGTCCAAAAACAGATTGGCTCCATTCCGAACGAGTCGGGCGGCGGCAGCGCCAATCCGACGCTTGGCGGCCGCGTGCTCGTTGCTCATCGTCGCAAAGGAGTAGTCTGGCCTGGGCGGCGGCAATGCGCGCGCACCACCGTGCGTGCGGATGAGCAGACCCTGCTGCTCCAGTTCGGCGAAATGTCGCCGCACGGTGGCGACGGAGCAGCGGAGGGCTGCGCACGCATCGTCCAGCACCAGTGTCCCCTGTTCCTGGAGGAGCCTGAGAATCAACTGGCGCGCCTTTTCACATTTTCCTGCGGCGTTGGTCATTTCAACTCCACGTAATCCCAGCGCATCAGGCGCGCCCATTCGCGCAGGACCGTCAAATCTCCGTGATAGGAGGTGGTGAGATGGTGGGTTCCGCCATGACGGCTGTATTCGGCCAGGAACTCCGCAATCGTGCCATGGGCGGGACGGAACCAGCCGGCGTTGAAGGCACGGGATGGGCCATCGTCGGGAAGCCAGGTGACGGGTGCGGTGATGAGGGTGAAGCGTCCCTCCGGCCCAGGGGCCAAATCGGTCAGAATGGCCTCTCCGGGGCGGAAACAGCCAGTGGCGACGAGAGGGTTTCCCGTCTCGCTGAAGACGTATGGCTTCTCATTGAGCAGCGGCTTGTCCGCGCAAAGCGCGACATTGATTTCCCCCATGTGGCTGGTGAAGATGCGGTTGTTCTTCCAGTCCGGGCAGAACATCTCCATGAAGGAGCTTTCCGGGAAGGCGTCCAGCAGGCATCGGGTCGTGGCGGCGGTGAGGGTGTCGCCCTCGCCGGCGTAGCCGATGCCGCGCGCCATGGCCTTGGAGCACTCCAGGAACGGGACGGTCTCCCAGCCCTCCTGGCGGGTGATGCCGGGAAACGCCACGGTGAATGCCTGAAGGTTCTCCCGCGTCACCCACTCGCGGAGTTTGAGGGAGGCGATGGCGGTACGTCGGTGAGACTCTGCGGAGAGGTTCTCCGCCAGGGCGAACTGGGCGCGGTCGCTGGCCATTTCCGCAGCGATGTCCGACTCGGCGGGCACGAATCCCGTATCCTGCCACTCGACCACCGTCAGGCCAATGGAGTCAGGCTGGTAGCGGAAATCGCCCATTCCCTGGAAGTCACCGCCGACTTTTCCGACCCGTAGATGCGCCATTCGCCAGGCCATGCCCGCCGCCTTCAGCATTTTGACCGCCGTGTCAAGGCAGTCCGACTCCTGCCAGTGCCCGCAGGCCAGCGCAAACGGCTTGCGGTGGCGAAGCAGGAGATTGCACAGGTCCTGCACACCGTGAATGCCGTGGTTGAGCATGATGCCGTCAGGCGCATGGAATTCGTAGGTGGGTGTGGTGTCAATGACCACCACCGGCAGCGGGGAGGCCGCCAGCAGGTCAGCCGACTCCAGCGACGGGGAATAGGCCAGGTGCAGGGTGGCCAATGCCTCACAGCCAGCCGACTCCAATTGGGAGATGGCCGATGCGAATTCATCGTGGAGACGGCAGACGGGGGCGGGCACCACCTCCAGCCCACGCTGACGCAGGGACTCGGCGATGGTATCGACAAAGGCGCGGGTGGCGGGAATCCGTTCCGGCAGCAGCCGGTCGTAGAGTTCAATGTACAGGGGGAGCAGACCGATTTTCATTGTCAGGGTGGTGGTTGGAGATTCAGCGTTTGAGGACTCGGCGCGCGTTGTTGAAGAGGACATCCTCCAGGTGCCCTTTGGGAGTGGCCTCCAGCACGGCGCGCAGCTGCTCGTAGAAGAAGGTGGTGAAGTCGATGGCGTGCGTGGTATCGACGATGGTGGTTCCGATTTGGTAGTCCTCGCCCATAATATAGGCGTACTGGTGATTGATTTCCACCGACTTGCCGTGAAGCAGCGCGATGGGCGAATCGGTTCCGAACAGTACCCTCTCGGCGGGGAAATGGTCAAAGGTGTACCGCATGATGTCGATGGCATTGACCATGGCGGTGTCGAAGAAGGCATTGGGGAACTGCACGAATTCCTCCAGGTTGCTTTCGCGGATGTTGCGCATGAAGTAGGCGCGTCCGATATGGGCGAAGATGAATTTGACGTTGGGGTAGTTCCCGCACAGTTCAATCATCTGCCGCTGGTTCAATGGGTCGGCGAAGCGCGCCTTGCGGGGAATGTGGAATGTGACCGCCAGGCCCGCGCTGTCCAGGTAGTGAAGTTGCGCGGGGGTCAGCAGGTCCTTGACCTCTACGTCATTGCTTGCCTTGCCGTAGTGTGTCGCCGCGTAGTTCAGGTACGGCTTGACCCCGACGGCCCGCGACTCCTCCACACGCCGCTGGAGAATCTCCGCCGAGTCGGCGGGCGACACCAGCACATTGCAGAACTCCGTGGTGTGATTGACGGGGGGGACCTTGTCGCGGTCCGCCTTCTCATGGGGTGTGCCAAAGCAGTTGAGCCAGACCTCCTGCTGCGGGAGCAGTTCGGCCATCGCCGAACGCCACATCGGCAGGGTGAATTCCCCGCTGAAGCGACGATAGACATTCTGCGGGGGAAAGGCAAATCCCGGCGGGAATCCATCCTTGCCAAAGATGTGGACATGGGCATCCAGGATGCGTCCCGGCAATCTCGGCGCCAGTTCCTCCTGGAATATTCTGCGGTCGTGTTAGGTGGGAATCGTGA
>JAFRLP010000152.1 GCA_017431185.1 Victivallales bacterium
GGCTACACCCGCATCATGAAACTCGGTCCGCGCCGCGGCGACGCCGCTGAACTGGCCATCCTCGAACTGGTCGAAAACGACGAGGCCGCCAAGGCCGCCAAGGAAGCGGCGGAGGCCTCCAAGGCCGAAGAGGCCCCCAAGGCCGAAGAAGCCAAAGCGGACAACGCAGCACCCCAGGCATAATCAAGCCTTGCATCCCCCACTAGAACAGGCGATGGAAAATCCTTCCTTGGATTCTCCATCGCCTGTTTTTCTATTCGCCACAATTCACTCCCCCGCCTGTTTTGCCATGTCCAGAGCCGGCCTTGCCGCCAGAAGCTGGCGCGCCAGGCGTGAGTCCCCAACTTGCCCGCAGGGCCTTTAGGCCTCGCGGAACAGCCACCCTTTCCTCCAGACCATGTTCACGCTCAGTTCCGCCACCGAACTCCCCTCCCTGCAAGCCACGGCCAGAATCTATCGGCATGACAGCGGGCTCCAGGCGCTCTGCCTGGCGACGTCCGACATAGAGAATATGTTCAGCATCTGCCTGCCGACTCCAGCCATCGACAACACGGGGGTCACCCATATTCTGGAGCACACCGTGCTGGCGGGGTCCAGGAACTATCCGGTGAAAGACCCGTTCATGGAACTCATCAAATCCAGCATGGCCACCTTCATCAATGCCTTGACCTACCAGGACTACACCGTGTATCCGGTGGCGACCGCCGTCCCTGCGGAATTCTTCAATCTCGCCTCGGTCTATTTTGACGCGGTTTTCAACCCATTGCTCTCCCGCGACAACCTCGCCCAGGAGGGCTGGCACTATGAACTGGCAAAGGCGGGCGACCTCTCCAGTCCGCTGCTGGTCAACGGCATTGTCCTCAATGAAATGAGCGGCGATTTCTTCGACGTGGACAGCGTGATTGAGCGGGAGGCCAACGCCTGCCTGCTGGACAACACCCCGCGCGCCTTCGTGTCAGGCGGCATGCCCCAGCACATTCCGGAACTGACCTACGAAAAATATCTCGAATACTACCGCACCCACTACCATCCCAGCCGCGCCAAAGTCTTCTTCTATGGCTCCATCCCCGACGAGCGGAAACTGGAGTTCCTGGAAAAACAGCTCGCAGCCCTCGAAAAGCGCCCAGCGCCGCCGCCCTTGCCCCCGCGCCCCCGTCTCACAGCCTGGACGGCTCCCCGACGCAAAGTCGTGCCATTCTGCCCCGAAATGGAGCAGGACTCCTCTCAGGGGGCCTTGGCGCTGGCGTGGTTCCTGACCGACCGCTGGGAGCCCCTGTTCAATCTGGCCTTCGAGTTCATCGACTACCTGCTGCTGGGCAACGCATCGGCCCCGTTGCGCAAGGCCATCCAGGAATCGGGGCTATGCGAAAGCCTGGCCATCAGCGGCTACGACAACGAATCCCCGGAGAACTATTTTCTGACCGCAGTCAAAGGTATTGCCCTGGACGACATCCCTGCCATGGAAAAACTCATCCACTCCACCCTGGCAGACATTGCCAAGAAAGGCTTCACGGCGGGGGAGTTGCAGGCGGCCTTCAACAGCTTCCGCCTGGAACAACTGGAAATCACCTCCGATCACGTGTTCAACCAGATGGAGAAGGTATTCGACGCCTGGGCGTTTGACATGGACCCGCTCGCCTTCCTGGACACCTCCGTCATTCTCCCGAAACTGGAAAGCAGACTACGGCGGGAACCTGGCTGGCTTGGCGGCCTGATTCGCCAATACCTCTGCGACAATCCCCACCGCCTGACGCTGGAACTGCATCCGGACGAAGGGCTTGCCGAGCGTCTCCGCCAGCAACAGGCCCGGCAACTCGCCGACTTCAAGGCGACTCTTTCCCCAGGACAACTGGCCGCCATCGACGCGGAGGCGAGGAAACTGCGCACTCGCCAGGGAGCCCCCAACTCCCCGAAGGCGCTGGCCACCCTCCCCAAACTGGCGAAGAACGAAATCCCCCACGAGCCGCTGACGCTTCGCACCTCCTCTTCGCGGCTTCCCAATCAGGTGGAACTGCTGGACGTCGATGAGTTCGCCAACGGCCTCTCCTATCTCACGCTGGCCTATCCCGTGGAGATATTTCCCCCGCATCTGCGCCATCTGACGGGCCTGTTCCAGCAA
Organism: Victivallales bacterium; assembly: GCA_017431185.1. Next base: position 2,120 of record JAFRLP010000152.1, read on the forward strand.
ATTCTTCCGGCGGTCGGCAACAGCCAGGAACGCTACGACCAGAGCATTGTCCACTGGGCGCGCACAGGAGCCAATTTCTCGCTGAGCGCCAACAGCGGCTTCACCAACCACGACACCAGCCAGCCCAGCGACTACCTCCTGGTTCGTCTCTCGGCCTTTGACACAAGTTTCCCCGATGCCCTGGCCCTGCTGGCCACCCGTCTGACCGACTCCATATTCACGGAAAAAAGGCGACTGGACAATGTGCTGCGCCAAAACCTCTCCCAGGCGCTGGAGGAACTGGCCTACGCCAATCGGTACTACACGAATTCCAGGGCGTCCACTGGCCTCTCCGTACCCGCCGGCCATCAGGAACTGTGGCGGGGCATTGCCGGGCTTTCCCAACAGAAGAGGACCGCCTCGCATTTCCGCAAGGAGTACCTTGCCGTGCAAAGGCAGATGGAGGAAATGGCGGCTGCGCTGGCGACAGCCTCTCCCGTCGCAGCCGCCTTCCTGGGCACGGAACAGACACGGCGGGCAGCCGTCGATTTTCTGAAAGGCCTGCCAGCACACAGGCCTTCGCCTCTCCCCTGGCCGGACAGCGCGCTTCCCCAAACCAACGGTCGCCGTGAAACACTGGCGGTCAACACGGATGTGGCGGGCACCGCCCGCTGCCTCAAGGCCCCCCTTGCCATGCAGGCCGACTCCGGCGCCATCGCCGTCTATGCCAATCTCCTGAGCTGCGGATACATTTGGGACGAAGTGCGGGTCAAGGGCGGCGCCTACGGCGCCAGCGCAAACTACAACCACGCCCTCGGCATCCTCTCCATCCAGTCCTCCCAGGACCCCACGCCGAGCCGCACCTTCGGAATATACGATGCCTTGCCCGACTTGGAATTCTCCTGGACAGAGGGTGAAATCGAGCAGTCCGTCATTGCGACGCTGCGCGGCTTCCACACGCCAGTGCGTCCCAGCGGAGCCACCAATGTGGTTCTTGTCAATCACCTGCGGGGGTTCACCACGCAAATGCGTCGGCAATGGCATGAGGAGATTCTTCGGCTAACCCGCAACGAACTTCACGCTGCCATCAACCGTTTCTGGCAACGGGCCCCAGAGCATAATGACTGCGCCATCGGTCCATCGGCCTGCCTGCGCCCGCTCAAAGGGGAGACTTTAAAAATCTGACGCCAAACGCCATAAACCATGAACAGCAAAATCACCAGTTCTGACATCGCCAGGCTGGCACATTGCAGCCAATCCACCGTTTCACGCGCCCTAAGCCGGGAACATGCCTGGCGGATTAGCCCCCAAAAACGGCTGGAGATTCAGGAACTGTGCCACAAATACGGCTATGCCCTGAACTCCCAGCCCGCCAAAAAGCTGTTTCAGAAAACCCACAAGGTGGGTTTTCTGCTGGGCATCATGGAAAGAGACCTGACCATGACCAGCTTCGGCTTCATGCTCCGTGAAATGAGTGACTTGCTTCAGGCATACGGTTACACCCTCACGCTGATTCGGGTGGACTATGCCACCCCCGTATTGGCCCGAAACGTACGGAGAATCCTCAAATCTGACACGGCGGACATTTACATTACAGGGGCAATCCTATTGAAAGGCCAAACTCTGGATTTGCTGCGCCAGGTCAGTTCCAGACTCATCAGTTTCATGCCATTCTGCGCCACGCAAACGGCTCATATCGACTTCCGCTGGATTTCGCAGATTGACTTTGAGTATGAAAAGGCGCATGAAACACTTGTGAAACTCATCCCCAAGGAGTATCTAAAATCCGCCATCTACCTGGGAGCAGGAGACCTCTCCGACCAGCAAAAATACTCCTTGCTCGCCAAGGCGTTTCGCAAGCATTACCATCCAGGCTACCATTTGCCCCAGCTATATCACCAACAGCATTATCCCCTCTGGGATCAATATTATCGCCAAAGCCACAAAATCTGGCAATCGCACCTGCCTGAACTGATGGACAGAAAACTGTTTTTCTGCGGCAACAATTACACTGCATACGCCCTTTCCGACCTTCTGCAGACAAAGGGTCTTCAGCCTGACCGCGACTTTCTGGTGGTGACCTATGGTGGCCTGAGCCAATTAACCACGTCCTATGCACAAGACCATGACCCGTTTTCCGTCATCTCCTATTCGATAAAGCAGACCTCCCAGGCCATTTGCGATTTGGCGATGAAACTGGTCGATGACCCGACTCCACGGCAGATTGACCTCCCCGTCTCCTTCACACCGTCACCTGCCCTCGGCGGAACTATCTTACATCAAATCATCTGAAAAGGCGGGGGCCATTGACAGTACCGCTGGTGGCCCTTTCCCCAAGGAGGTGATTGCAAAACCACCGCCTAACCGCCAAAGCGCCACAAGCGATGAAGCCATCGCGCCGTGCCGCGATGGCGGTTGGGATGGGAGTTTTGCAATTACCTCCAAGGGATGCAGTCCACCCCCCTTCGACAGGGAGGAGTATCAGCGGTCTATTCTTGCTTTGCGGCAATCCCGCGAAAGCACGGCGTCAGGGAGCGCTCCCGGCAAAGTTGCGGTTCAAGGACCTGGCCACCTCGACACACAGGTTGTCCGCCGACAGCGCAGCGCCCTTCGGGGCATTCAAACGAAGCTGGACAGCCACAATCTGGGGCGGAACCTCCTTCTCGGTGGTGATGTCCACCAAGACATAACGCGCTTTCTCCCATCCCCCCAGCCTGGCTTTCCTCGACAGCACAACCTCGCCGCCCTTGTCCAGGAAGGCAAACTCCACCATTGTGTTCTCGACTGCACAGTCCATGGTCAACTGGAACACGTCGGCGGGCGTGCAGGGCACCTCCGCCGACCAGAGAGAGGCCGTCTTCTGCGGAGCGGGAGTCAGGCGCACGTCATATTTGCCCTGCCGTTCCGTCACGGACGAAGCCTCCGCCTCCCCGACGACACGCCAGCCTGCGGGAATTCCTGGGGCGACAGGGGCATTCCCCGTCCCGTCAGTCAAGGCAAGAGGCTGGAAGACCGTATCAGGCTGTCCGCGGACCGCCACCGCCATATCGACCCAGATGGCATTCTCCTTCGTCGAGCCAGGCACATACGCGGGGCCTGTGAACTTGGCGGAGAACCAAACCTGGTCAAAGGTGTTGTCCGCGGCCTCGCCGTAAGTCAGGATATACCAGTTGCCGGTGTTGGCCTGAACACCCCAGCCATGCCCCCAGAAATGGGAGCGGTCCTTCAGTTCAATCCGCCCCGGAATGCGGTACCAGTGGTATTTTTCATCCTGAGGGACCTGCTTGAGGATGGTCTGCACAACATTCCCCTGGCTGGAAAGGGCAAACTGCGTGGTGCGGAACTTATCCTTGCCAGGCATCAGAATATCCACACCCTGCGTATCCTGCCCGCGATTGGCCGAGCAGACGGCCCTGCCCTGGATGGAATCAGGATCATCTTCCCGACGCACAAAGAGAGAGTCCGGACAGTAGAAATTCATTGCCGTCACCATCCGGAAATCCGCGTCCGGCACATCCTTGAACATTGGCGGACGAATCGGAACCTTTTCCACCGCCTGGAAGCGCCTCTGAAACTCCCCATCCCCCCTGTCAGTGTTCTTGTGCTTGAAGCGCCGAATGTACTCCTTCGAATAGTTGCGGCAATCCGCCACCAACTGCCCGTGGGAGACGCCTGCCTCCTCAAACGTGGCACGGAAACTGTTCCAATAATGCAGCGCGCACCAGATTGGCGCAATCAACTCGTTGCGAAGATGGGCGGCATAGAGCGGATTGCCCTCCTCCGCAATGGCGGAGTGGAATTCCCGGTACATCCCAAGCAGGAACTTCGGCGTGGTGAATTTCCACAGCCCACCCCCAAGCGAGGACGCTCTCTGATGGCTATTCCTGACACCCTCGCGAATCAGGACAAAATACTTGCTGACCACGGGAGCGGCGGCCTCCCCATAGTATCCTCGGATGAACTTCTCCGCCAACTCCTCGGGATTCAACCCAAGGTCCACCATCAATCGCCCGGCCACATAGTAATTCAGCACCAGGAAATTCTGCGGGCAAACCCAGTCGCGCTCCGCCTCGATGAATATCCCGTGAACGTTGTTGTCGTGGAAGAACCTCAGGTCAGGCTTGATCGCGTCAAACAGGGTCTCCACGCGCGGCGGCGTGAAATAACTGTTCCCCAGATTCCAGTAGTCCCATACAATCATATGCGGCCCATAAGGTTTCCAGGCCTCAAAAATCTCCTTGGTGCCATCATCCTTCTCCACAATCGGGTGAAAGGGGTTGCGGTGCATCCTGTCCGTCAGGAAGAACATCAGTCCCTTGGCCAATTCGATGGTGCGCGGCGGCACCCCGACGTTATTCCCAATCGTACGTGCCCCAGGGGCAATCCTCAGCAGTATGTCCGGATACTCCTTGTGAATCTCGGTAATGATATGATTGGCGAAGGAATACAGCAAAATGCGGTCAGACCCCTCCTGCTCCGACAACTTGCGGCATTCGGGACACTGGCAGTAGTCCGGCGTGGCGTCCAGACGGCTCATGTCATACACCATGCACCACTCCTCCTGCGGGGTTGACTGGCGGTTCTCCTGAATCATCTTGCGGAGGGATTCCACCGCCACCCGCCTGACCTCAGGATTCGTCATGCAGACATCGCCGAATTTCTGGAATTGGCGCGGCTTCTGACGAACGCCATTCCTGTCCATCGCAAAGTATTCAGGATGTTCGTCAAACAACTCCGGGTCAACATACAGGGACAGAGAATGCCACTGCAGCTTCTGACAAAGCGTAAGGTATTTTCCGGAGTACAGGGGCGTCCCCGTCTCCTTGCCATTCGCAAAACTGCGCAGCCGCCACATCTGGTAGCGCATCACCTCGTCCTCGGGTGATTTGTTCTTCTTCAACGCATAAGTGGCGGCGGTGAAGATGACGCGCGATTCAAAGGCCGGCCCCCCCTGCTCCGCGCGGAACCGACATTCGGGGGAGGATGGAACAACCGTGGTGTCCATCGCCAGGAACAACACGCCCAACTGGTCAAGCAGACGATACACCCCATATAACGTGCCAACAGGACGCCCGCCAGTCACAATCACATTCTCCCCCACTGGCTTCACGCACCACTCCTCCCTGTCCAGTTTGTCGGAATCGACTCCGTTGGCCTTGGCAAACGCCGTCCCGCCCAGATAGATGGCGGCTTTTCCATCCGCCTTCCCCTCTTCCGCCTCAGGCAGCGGTTCGCCAAACATCTGGCTCCAGAAGAGCTGCAGCTCTTCCGCCGCCATCGTGTCGTACTTGGAAACCGCCGTTCCGCGCACCAGGCATTCCGGACGCGCCAGGACAGACAGGCAGCAAAGCATAAGCCACAACACTGTTCTCTTCATCATCTTTTCTCCTTGATGCGTGAAAAACGGAATCACCGCGCCATCAATTTTTCGTGAGCGTGTTGTAGAGGTACTTGTAGTCAAAGTTCGTCACACGGAATTTGTTGAAGAACTCCACATGTCCATCCCAGAACAGCCAATTCTGTCCAGTCTTGTGGCGGAACAGCGGATACCGATAATGCGTCGGCGCCTTGTTGTCCACAGTATTCGAGTACCAGGGATTGCATTTGTCGAGAAGCGTCCAATAGGATGCGTCATTGGCGTCTTCCATGAGAATCACCATCCGTGACGGAGCCTTGACCAGGTTTTGCACAAAGCCCCTGGTCGGTTTTACGGTCGAATTGGTCTCAAGCGTAACAGTCCCGTCGCCCAAGATAAGCGGCATGGCAACAAGGTTTGGCATATAGGACTTCCAGACATTGCGTTTGGCCTCTGCGGCGGCTGTCCGATAATGCTCACCAGGACAATACAGGATTTTGGGGTTCGCCCCTTTCCGCGCCGCCATCTCCTTGCCATTGCCATTGATGCTGGGATCGCAGTACAGCAGGGAATGCCAACTGTAGCAAGGCGGGTAATAGTGCCCTTTATCTCCCTCGCCTGTGGTCACATGCAACAGAGGCGGCATGCAGGCATTCTCGTTCTCGTATAACAGCAAGTCAACTCCTATCTGGCGCAAGTTGCTCGCGCACGCGATGGCCTGGGCCTTGAGGCGGGCCTTCTGCAAGGCCGGAACAAGCATCGCCGCGAGTATCGCGATTATGGCTATGACAACAAGCAGTTCGACGAGCGTAAAGCGTCTGCGCATATTTGCCTCTCCTGGGTTGTGACGTGAAATGTCCCGAATGACAATTTAATATCGCCGTCCTCCCAGAAATTTACAAGATTATGCACAAATAAAGATTCCCGCAGAAACTAATCCGTTGTAATGCAATACGTTACGAAACACGATGCTATGCATAGCGCTCTGTTTTCCTCCCGTGCGCATCTTGGCATTCGCCTTCAGAGCAGCTGCACGGCGGCGGGCAGGACAGAGCCGATGCCCTCGTGGATGACCAGGGCTGCCTCGCAATCGGCGGTGGTCTCCGTTCGGTTGATGATGGCCAGGGGGACGCCGGCCATCCGTCCCGACGGCAAAGAGGCTGCGGGATAGACCACCAGCGAGGTTCCCAGCACCAAGGCCAAATCGCAGTGGCGGAACGCCGACACGGACTCCTGGAACGCCTCCACGGGCAGGCTTTCGCCATAGAAGGTGATGTCCGGCTTGAGCACGCCCCCGCAACTCTCGCAGTTCAAGACCTTCCCCTCCTTGAACAGCGGGAGGAAGGGGGCGTTGGCGTAATTGCGCCCGCACCGCTGGCAGGTCAGGGTGGCCATGGAGCCATGCACCTCATGGACTTCGCGGGAGCCTGCCTTCTGATGAAGTCCGTCGATGTTCTGGGTGGCCACGCTGACCTTCTTGCCACATCGTTCCTCCAGCTCATGCAGAGCCAGATGCCCCGCATTGGGCTTGGCCTCGACAATGGCGCAATACAGCGGCCCGATGACCTCGTAGAACTCGCGGGGGTTGCGCTGGAACCTATCGATGTCAAACACCTCCTCGCTGGTCAGCGTCCGATACAGTCCGTCCGTGGAGCGGTAGTCGGGGATGCCGCTCTCCGTGGACATGCCAGCCCCCGTCAGCGCCGCTATGCGCTTTGCCTTGCGGAGCAACTCCGCCAATTTCTCAACATTCTCGTCCTGGCTCATGAAAACGCCTCCTGTTGTTTGGTAGAACCGCAAAAAACAGCAATGCCTCCTATGAAACACACCGTGTTTCCTGCGTTGTGTTGACGGCGGCGAGACGCCGCCGCTACCTTTACTCCGCGCGGTCATACAGCGCCTGGCCTGTATCAGACGATGAGGCATTGCAAAAAACATAGCATATTTGACGATTCTGTCAAGGAAGGGGATTGATGAATCCGAAAAAAGGGATAAATTAAGAGGCAATTGCAAAACGACTGCCAAGGAATCCTCGGGACAAATCCCGCGCCTCCCCGTCTCCGCCCAACAAAGCCGATGCCCCTGTTCATCCAGAGCCTGTTCAACGCCCCCGTGTACTATTTCACGTGGATTCTCTTCGTGATGTTCTCCATCTGCGCGCATGAGTTCGCCCACGCCGCGACGGCAGATTCTCTGGGAGACCGCACCCCCAGAATGCTCGGGTACATGAGCCTGGACCCCAGAAAGACCATGGGCGGCTCCGCCATCCTCTGCCTCCTGCTGTTCGGGATAACCTGGGGAGCGGTGCCAATCACCCGCGAAAACCTGCGGCGCGCCTGGCACGCCTCCCTCATCGCGCTGGCGGGTCCCGCCGCCAATTTCGCCCTGCTCCTCCTCTTCGCCGCACTGTCCAGCCTCGTGTCCAAACAGGAGACGCTGCAACGTTTCTTCGCAACCGGATGCCAGGTCAACTCCCTGCTGGCCATCTTCAACCTTCTCCCCATTCCAGGCCTGGATGGCTGGGCCGCGCTCTCCTCAATCCTCCCGCCCCTCCAGCGCATTCCCTCCCGTCTTCACGGAGCCATCTCCCTGGCCGGGCTGCTGGCCATCTGGTTCACCCCTCTCCACGCTCTGCTCTGGCGAGCGATCCTATCCCTGCACATCTGGGCGATGAACCTCATCCCCTTCTAAAAAGCCATGCTGAAACGACTGCTCATCTCCCTCCTGCCCATCGCCATCATCATCGCCTTTCCGCTGGTGCTGCGCAAGCCAGCCGAAAGCATCGACCTGTCGGCTGACCAGCTGGTCATCGTCACCCCGCACAACGAATCCATCCGGTATGAATTCGAGCAGGCGTTCCGCAAGCACTACCATGCCCAGACGGGACGAAAGGTCAACATCGACTGGCGCGCCACGGGAGGCACCTCCGAAATCGTCCGCTACGTCACCAGCACCTTCACCGCCAATTTCAAAGTCCACTGGACGGATGACCTCGGAAAGCCCTGGAGCGACGAGGTTGCCGGCACCTTCCTCGACCATCGACTGGCTCCCGCAGACCACCCCGCCCGCCAGGAATTCCTCAACTCCGGGACAAGCATCGGCATCGACCTGTTCTTCGGCGGCGGCCAGTACGACTTCTCCCGCCTGGCGCGGATGGGCATCCTGGTGCCCTGCGGTTTCCGCTCCCGCCATCCAGAGCTGTTTGAGGGAGAAAACCCCATCCTCCAGCAAGGCGGCGGCGGCGAGGTCTGGTACGACCCCGAAGACCGCTACTACGGAGCCTGCTTCTCCTCCTTCGGCATCTGCGTCAACCTAGACCGCCTGGCAGCCCTTGGCTACGACACGAAAAGCCCCAACCCGCTTGCAGGCTGGAATGATCTCGGCGACCCAAGACTGCTCAACGCCATCGGTCTGGCCGACCCCACCATGAGCGGCTCCATCAACAAATGCTTTGAGATGCTGGTGCAGCGCCGGATGCAGGACACGGTGAACGCCCTCGGAGGCAAGCCGACAGCCGAGGCCCTGGACCAGGGCTGGATGGACGCCATGGAACTCATCAAGCGCGCCGGCGGAAACGCCCGCTACCTCACCTTCTCCGCCAGCAAAGTCCCCGTCGATTGCGCGACAGGCCAAATCGCCGCCGGCTTGTGCATCGACTTCTATGGCCGCAGTCAGGCCGAATGGGAGGAACGGCATGTGGGGCGAAAAACCATCACCTACGTTGTCCCCGACGCGGGTTCCACGGTCTCCGCCGACCCCATCGGCCTTCTTCGCGGGGCCCCGCACCCGGACACGGCCAGGATGTTCCTGGATTTCGTGATGTCCCGAGAGGGGCAGAGACTGTGGAACCGACGCCTGGGCACTCCGGACGGGCCACGCAAATACTGCCTGAACCGCCTCTCTGTCCGCAGAGACCTCTATACAGCGGAAGAACGCCAATACATGCAGGCGCCGGAGGCCGCCCCCTTTGAATTGGCGAACTCCTTCGAGTATCAGGCGAAATGGACTGCCGCCTACTTCGACCTGCTCCGCAATCTCATCCGCGTAATGCTGATTGACTGCTCCCCTGAACTGAAGTCCGCCTGGGCCGCCATAGTCCAGGCCGGCGGCCCCGAAAAATGCCCGAAGGCCATGGAGCAGTTCCGCGCCCTCCCCTTCCAGCATCACGAGGCGCAGGAGGCGGCACAGCAGCTGCGCACCTCGGAGAACGCCACCACCGCCATCCGCGAATGGGCGGCGTTCTTCCGCAACTCCTACCGCCAGGCGGAGCAACTGGCGAAAAGGGCAGACGGCCAGTGAGGTCGCCGACTGTTGGAGACCGTGCAAAAAGTCAAGGCAGTACGTCCTTATCGCCTCGCCTCAGGTTTGCGATACTTGACGGCTTTCCCCCACGCGCCCGAACCAAAGGGAGTGACCAGGAATGCGGGATGCCATTCGCTGGAGCCATAGGCGGCTGCCTCCCAGTCCGTCCCGCTGGGGTAAACCCTATCCCCCACACGGATTTCCGCAAGGATTCCACAGGGAGGAGCGCCGGAGTCCGTGCCGCGAATCTCCAGAATGTTTTCCCCCTGTCGCGCCTGGCTGGTCAAGTCGATGGTGCGCATGAACTGAAAGCCCTCCAGCGCGCCAGCGGAAACGCCATTGAACCACACCTCGCCATAGTCGTCCGCGCAGGCGATGAGGGTGACCTGCTCGCCAGCCGCAGCCTGGAAGCGCTTGCGCACCACAGTCTTGCTGCCCCGTTGCGAGGCTCCCGCCTCATCCCATATCCAGGATGCTGAACCATCATAGGGCACTGCGTGAAGCAGGTTGGCGACCTCCTCGGCAAAGGGGCTGCCCTCGTGGCTCGCCGGCGGACGGAGCGCGCCGGAAGGCAGGCTCCCTTCCACATAGACTCCCACCCCATGGGCGGGCAGGGAGATTTGGAGGCCCCGCGCCCCCCTCGTCAGCGGCGCGCCGCCGTAGAACTCGCGGAACTGCCCCGGAGAGGCCACGCCAAGCGCCACCTCCCTTTCGGAGCCAACGGTGTTGGCGGCCAGAAGAAGGGCATATCCCCTGCCTGTGTAGAGACGGTATTCCACGCCGTCGGTCTCGCACCTCGGCGAGGCCTCCCCCAAAAGCACGGGGGTCAACCTGCTGACTTCGTCAATAACCGTGAACAATGTGCCATAGAAGTCGGGGCGGGTGATGCAATAGGTGCCCCACCAGGCCACCATGTTGGCCCCGTTGAGCAAGGCGTCGAAAGCCATGAAACGCACCTGGGAAAGCGTGGGATAGACCGGTTCCTTCTTGTTGTGCTGGCAGTCCGCCCAGGCAAAGCCCTGGAGTGCCATCGCAATCGGCTTGCGTCCCCCCGCAATCTGCGACTGCCTTTGCGTGTATTTGCCGACGCAACTGACTCCCTTGTCCTCCAGATGCGAGTGGTTGCCGTCTTCAGGCACGGGGTAGATGTCCACGCCGTAGATGTCGCACGCCCTGGCGTAGGGTTCCTGGTCCGCAATCGTCCCGCGCGGGGCGGCATTGATCCAGACAGGGCGATAGGGGTCCAGCTCCTTCAGCCGCTCGTAGCAGCGCACGAGGACTGCGCAGGGATAGCCGCACCACCAGGGTTCGTCCCGCAGAAAATACCCAAGCAAGGCGGGGTGGCGAAGGATTTCGGGACGCAGCACGCTCTCGACCTGATGAGCCCAGGTACGGTACTCCCCCTCGGTCTCGTCCTTGGGATACTGGCAGTTCCAGACCAGTTTCATCCCGTATGACTCGGCCAGGTCAAGCAACTGTTTCATCTTCCCCGCATCCGCGCAGTTGAACTTGGAGAAGTTGTTGCCGCAGCGCGCCGCGTATTCCAGATGACTGCGGCTCTCCAGGTTCCCCAATGACCACAGGCCATTGGGGAGGACCGGGGTTCCGTTGACGTGCAGGAAGCGGTTGCGCCCCACCGTCACCTCCACGGGTGCGGGAGGAAGGGCCGTAATCGTCCGGGAGGCGCGCTCGGTTCGCCCATCCGGCAAGGCAAACGTCGCGTTCACCTCGTGCTTTCCCGTCGGCAGCCCCGCCACCGCCAACTCAAACAGGAACTGGCGTCCCTCCTTCCGAACCGCAAGTTCCTTCCCTCGGAAAACGACGGTGCATCCATCCGCCGTCTCCGCGGGGATGGCCCTGGCGGAAACCACGCTCGTCGGCATGGTGCTGAACAGCATGTCGCGGTACAGCTCCAGTTCAATCCTCGCCTTTGGCATGGCATTCGCCTCCAGTCGGCGGAGCTGCCACTCCTTGAGGATGAGCCGCTGGGGGCTCTCCGAGGCGAACAGCACCTCCGCCTCGGCTGCGGTTGCGGTGAACTGGTAGCGCTTGGCCTGGAAATTGGCTGACCAGGTGTCATCGCGAACAGGAGCGGCGAGTGTGCCGTCCGCAAATCTCACCTGGATGGTGTAGTAGAGGTTGCTCTCCCCCTGCACAAGCGTCCTGGCCTGCGCCAGGAATGTGATTTCGTAGCGCTGCCCTGGCTTGAGGTTGGCAATGGCGCGCTTTGTGGAGACCTTGCCATCCATGGTCAGCTGTTCCTTGGTGACAGTGACTCCCGCCGACGCCTGCCACGGTCCGCTGAAGTCCGCGTCCTCCTCTTCCGGCACGGCGTCGGGAGGTGGCGGAGCCAGTTCCGCCATCTGGAGTTCCGCAAAAGTGACGATGGCGCCATCACGCGCATTCAGCACCAGAAGAGGAGAAATGGCAGAGACGGGCAAAGTGAATTCAAGGCTCGCCTTCTCCGAGACAGAATGCAGCTGTCGCCAATTTCCCCCAATGGCCTGCGACACCCGTTTGCCCTTTCGGACAATGCGCGACTCCGTGTATAGCCTGTACTCCGTTCCCGGATTCCCTGACACGGTGGCGGTCAGCCGGTATTTCGCCCCGGGGCGCCAGGCCCGCTGGCAATTCTGAATCAGGAAGACAGACTGGCGGGGCGGTGGCTGAAGCGACGCCACCCCGTCCGCAAAGGCAACATGCTCCTTTTTACCGTTCAGGTTCCAATGGAGGGGCAAGCCGTCCTTGCCACGCTGACGAAAATCGGCGTTGGCGATGAGTTCAGGAATGACCTCGCGCAAAGTCAACCCAGTCACGGTGGCCGTCGCCCCTGCAGGCACGTTGATGGCAAGATAAGGCGACAGGGCATTTTCCGGCAGGAGGAACTTTACGCTCTTTTCCCGCGTCCCGCCGTCCAGCGGGATGGCGCGCGCGCCACTGGAACGGAATTTCTTTTCGCCGCCCTCCAGGAAACGCCATTCCACATAGACGCGGCACTGTCCCGTCCCGCCGACTCGGCAGGTCAGGTCATAATTCCGCCCAGTTGGAAGGTCTGGAAGCGACTGGATGAGGAACAGGCCGTCGGCCCCCCGCAGGGTCGCGCCGCCGGACACAGGCTGGAAGTGGTCAGCCGAACCGCGCAACGTCCACCCCACGGGAAGACCGGACGAACCAAGTTCGCTGAATTCGGCGTTGTGCAGCAGGTTGGGCGCTGGACTCTGCGCAAAGGCCACCCAGGCGCCGCATAGCAAAGGCAGAATTTTTCTGTACATGGCTGAGACGCTCCTCCCTGCAAAATCATGGCTTTAACTGCTTGCCCCAGGAGAAGGGGTCTGCCGTGGCGGACTTGAGTTCGCCCCTATGAAGCGCGGCGTGCCCGTCCAGATAGGTGATGTTCATCCCCGCGTTGAGCGACCCCGCAGAGGAGGTCACAAACTCCGTGCCGCCAGACGACCGCGGATGGACAAACACAAGATTCTTATAGTAACTGTCAAGTGCGAAAGTGGTCAGCCGCACGTCCGACGTGTTGTCCGGATTGCCTTCGACAATGAAATAATGTGCGCTTGGGGTGATGATCTGACTGGCGCCACGCGCAGGCTTACCGACGCTGTCCGCATTCGAGTTGACCAGATACTTGGAGAGGTTGTAGCATAGCCCGCTGCGCCCAACGGAGGGGTATATGGCGGCGGCCACCGCCGGCTTCGCCCTGCTGGGACACCGGAACACACGTATATTCGCCGTGGTGGGAAGGAGATTGTCGGCGCCCAGGCTGAAGCCGAGGTAGGGCGCTACCTTCAAAGTCCATGCCGTGACTCCCCAGCTCGACCCGTCCGGCAAATAGTTGGTCTCGTCGATGTACTGGCACGCCGCCAATCCCACCTGGCGCATGTTGCCGAGGCAACTGATGGTGCGGGCCTTCTCACGCGCCTTGCTCAAAGCCGGCAAAAGCATCGAGGCGAGTATGGCGATGATGGCTATCACTACCAGCAACTCAATCAGTGTGAAGCAACTGGGCATGTTTTTCCTCATTTGACAAACTACCATGATTTTCTCCTTGTCGGTTAATAGGTGAAACGACTCAACGGATGAGCAATTGTCCCTTTACCCTTTCGTGAAGCAACTCGCAGTGGTAATGGGGGATGTGGAAAAGCAAACGGACGGCGCGTCGCCCCATCTCCACAAAATCGACATGATAAGTGGTCAGTCGGCGGCATGCGTCCGCAGGGTATTTTTTGGGAAAAAGGATGATGTCGTCAAATCCAGTCACTATCGCGTTCGGGAGATTGGCGCTGGGCAGGTAAGAAAGCTGGAAATGGAGAGCGACGTCATCGGCGGTGAAGAGTATTCCGTCAGGTCGAAACGCCTTGGCCTGCTCCAAGGCGCTTCTGAAATTGCCTGTGACATTGGACTGGAATTCGAATCCCATTTGGGCAGCCAGTTTCTCAAAGAGGAAATGACGCTCGGATTCGTTGAAAAGCAACGGCGACACGGCGCAGCGCCCCACAAACAGCACACGCCGCGCCCCCCTTTCGCGGTGATAGCGCAGCAGTTCCTCCATGCCATGATAATTGTCCACCAGCACGGCGGTGTGCTCCCAGGCAACGTTGTTGAACAGAACAATGCGCGAAAAGGGGTTGGCCAGCACCGAGGCAAATTCGGGCAGGTTATAGACGTCACCGCTGGGGATGAGCCCCTCGTCCGGCGGCAGTTTCCATTGGCGCACCTGAAAGCCTGTGTTGTTAAGCACGTCCGGATAGTCCTGAATGACCTCAATGCCGTTTTGCGCGGCTTCCTCGCGAATGCCGGCCAACATCATGCCGCCCACGGGAGTGTCCGTGCCGATGGCCACCCGCGGTCCCATCACGCGGATGCGACGCAAGGGCGGCATGGGGCGCCGCTCCGGCGAATTCACGGTGAAGCCATGACCTGGCAGCCTGGAAATCAGCCCGCGCAACTGAAGCTCCTGCTGCACCTTGGCCGCTGGAACCAGGCTGATGCCAAACCGCTCGCAGATTTCACGCCTGGTGGGAAAAGCCTCCCCCACCGCCAGTCCACCAGTGTGTATCTGGTAAACAAGGGCGTCAACCACCTGTCGATATTTGCTTCTGTCCGGCTTCATGCAACTGTCATGGAATGGTTGTATATGCTTTTCTAGGATTTACTATACATCCTAAAAAAGTTTTTACAAGCCATGCACAACTTTTTTTTGCAATCCCCCCCTTTTGAATGGCAGCAGCGGTCAGTCAATCATGATTTCGTTGCCCATGCGCTTGATGGCGCTGCCGGGAAGGTTCTTGGCGGTGGCGGCAATACCGTCCAAGAGTTCCTCGAAAATCTGCGTGACCGTCGCCCGCTGCGCCTCGTCCTCCGGCATACCCTTGTCATAGATATCGGCTATGTTATCGATGAGCATCCGGATGCCGCCGCCGGCAAGCACGTTCCCCGACAGCATCCGCTCGGCGACTTGGTGCAGTCCCGCGCCAACGAGTTTTCGCTCCGCCTCCTGTATGACGGCTTTCTGCGCCGTGAGCAGGTTCTCCTTCTGGATGCCGGGCGCCTCCTTCGGCGTGAACATCGATTTGAAGAGTGAAAGTCCGTGCAGAATCGACTCCGTGAGGTCGCCAAACTGGTAGCCTCGGGTCTTCATTCCGTCCGCAATCGACGCCTTGGCGTTTGCAGAGGAGATCTTGTTCTTGTAAACCCCAAACGTCTCGCATTTGAGGTAGAGGCGGCGAAGCGGGCCGCTGCCGCCCGCGTCCTGGAGGTGGTCTGTGTCGGGGATGGTGAAATAGTGGAATGTGCGCATTCCATTCATGAGTCCGACCATTCCTGTGGGCACGTCGAGTCCGCGCGCCTCGTTGCGGTGCCCGTCCACGGTGAGGTGGTGATAGGGCTTGGCGTGCGTGGACGCGCGCGGATAGAGGCCGTCCGCCCCGTCAAGCCAGCGGGCGATATTGCCGTCAGGGTCGGCCACGGAGAAGGCTCCGCGGTACATGTACTGCCCGTTCATCAGCGCGGCCGCGTGCAGGGCATGAGTGACCGCGACGATGTTGCCCATGGTCGGCGCATAGCGAGCCGTCTTTCCCTCGCGCAAGGCATGAAGGATGTCGAAACCACGCTGGATGCGGGCCGAAAGCGAGGCGCGTAGCTCATCCACGCTGCGCGGGCGTGACATGCTGCGGGAACGCGTCGTCGCCATGCCCTCATAATGGATTTTGGGCAGACGGACTATTCGCCCGTCAACCTCGACGTCCAGTTCATCGGGCAACTGGGCTGCCGTCAGCGGAGGCCTTGGGTCGGGGACCCTGGTGAATGCGACGGGCTTGTAGTCCCTGGCGACCTTGCGCGGGTCCTCGCCGGACTTGCGCGCCGCGTATTCCTCGGGATGGGTGAGTTTCTGCACATTCTCCTCGGAGAAGGCCGCGAAGAACCGGCCTGCGTCGGCCTTGGAGACGGTGATGCTCGTGTTGCCGAAATTATCGAACGCGAGTTTGCCGCCGGCATTGCCCGCGATTGCCTCAAGAAGCTTGAGCGTGGAGCCGTCAAGCCCCTTGTCGCAGTGGAAGACGAGGTTCCCGCCCTCGGCAAAGGCCCGCCAGGGCACTCGCGTCTCGGGCTTGACTTCAAGATGCTCCAGGGCGACCTGCCCCTTTTGGCTCACCCAGGTGGTGGGCGAAGTGAGCATCTCCAGATGCGAAATGGTGTTGATTGCCTGCTCCTGCATCGCGGGGCCGTCGGCTGCAAGGTCGTCGTAGAGTTCCAACTGCATCCCGCCTATCTTGAGGAGACGGTCAAGCTGCTGGCGGAACTCCGCCTCCTTCTTGTCGATTTCGGCATTGACCTTGACACGCAATTCTCTCTCTGCATCCGAAATGCCATTTTCATTCGGGTCAAAGGCGGCGCGGTAATCGGCGAAGAGGCGGTCAAACGAACCGTTCTTCGCAGTCTCGCGCAGGTCAATGAGCCC
>JAFRLP010000153.1 GCA_017431185.1 Victivallales bacterium
GGCATAGCTCAGTTGGTAGAGCGCCACCTTGCCAAGGTGGCTGTCGACGGTTCGAGTCCGTTTGCCCGCTCCAGTTTTGCGCGGGCATAGCTCAGTTGGTAGAGCGCCACCTTGCCAAGGTGGCTGTCGACGGTTCGAGTCCGTTTGCCCGCTCCACTTGAGGCAGGATGCCAGTTTTGAATGGAATCCTGCCTTTTTTGTAGCCAAAAGGCCTTGCGAAATGAAAGACAACTATGACATCGTGGTAGTTGGCAGCGGTCTGGGGGGGATGACATGCGCCAATCGCCTGGCCCGCGCAGGGCACCGTGTCCTGCTGGTGGAGCAGCATAGCCAACTGGGCGGACTTGCCACCTGGTTCCGAAGAAAAAGCCACATCTTCGACGTCGCATTGCACGGCTTCCCCGTGGGAATGCGCAAAAGCCTCCGCAAATACTGGGGCAAACCCTTCGCGGAACGGGTCATCCAAGTGCAGTCCATCCGCTTCCAGAATCCGCAGTACCGCCTGGAAAGCACCTTTGACACGCAGGACTTCAGCGCCAAACTGACTGGACACTTCGGCATTCCCCAGCCTACGGTGCAGGCTTTCTTCTCAACCCTTGCGGCCATGAACTACTATGACCGCAACGAGGAAACCACAGGACAGCTTTTCCAGCGCTTCTTTCCCGACAGGACGGACGTCTGGCGCTTCCTGATGGAACCCATCACCTACGCCAACGGCTCGACTTTGAATGAACCCGCCATCAGTTACGGCATCGTCTTCGGCAACTTCATGAGCGAAGGGGTCTATACCTTCAGCGGTGGAACTGACCTGATGCTGAAAATGATGGCGGATGAACTGGCGGCCAACGGAGTCGAACTCGAAAAGAACGCCCGTGCCGAACACATCAATGTGGAACAGGGACGGGTTCGCTCCGTCCTCGTCAACGGCCACGAAATCGCCTGCAGGGCCGTCGTCTTCAACGGCAGCCTGCCCAGGCTGATCCATGAGGTGGTCGGGGACGGACAGTTCCGCCCCGAATTCCTTGCAGGTCTGAACCAGGTGCGCCTCAGCACCAGTTCCTGCCAAGTCTATATCGGCGTCAAACCTGGGGAAAAACTCCCGTGGATTGGGGATTTGATTTTCTCCTCCGAATATCCCTGCTTCGACAGCGACGCGCTCTGTTCGCGAAAAGTCACCAGCCGCACCTATTCCGTCTATTATCCTGGCATCCGCCCTGGCACCGACAAATACAGCATCGTGGCCTCCATGAACGCCAGATACGAAGACTGGGCAGCCATGTCCAAGGAGGAATACCAGACAGCCAAGAAAGCCATGATAGAGGAGACGCTGGACGCCCTGGCGAGCGAACTGGTCCCCGACATCCGTTCTCTGACGGACTACACGGAGGCCGCCACCCCCCTGACTTTCCAGCGCTACACAGGCCATCAGAATGGCGCGACCTTCGGCACCAAATTCGAGGGCCTGCCCTACTCCATGAACCTGAACCAGGAACTTCCTGGCCTGTTCCACACTGGCTCCGTGGGCATCATCATGTCGGGATGGCTTGGAGCGGTGAACTATGGAGTCATTGTCGCCAATGAAGTTGACCGATACCTGAACCAGAAGGCATAAAATCACCATGCACACCTTCCAATCCCTGACCGATGATTTGGTGCGCGCGGGTTTTCAGCGCACTGACACCGTTCTTGTCCACTCCTCGATGAAAAGCATCGGCAAAGTCGAGGGCGGCGCCGATACCGTTTTGGATGTGCTCTCCGACTATTTCGGCAAAGAGGGGCTCCTGGTCTTTCCGACGGGAAGTTGGAGCAGCGTCGATGCGGAACATCCCGTGTTCAACGTCAACACCACCGAGACCTGCATCGGACTTCTGCCCAGAATGTTCAGGGTACGTCCTGGAGTCATCCGTTCTCTGCACCCCACCCACTCGGTCGCCGCTCTTGGAAAAGACGCGGCGGCATTCACCGCAGGGCACGAATGCTTTGACACCCCCTGCGACCGCAAATCGCCATGGGGAAGGCTCGCCGACCGCCACGGAAAAATCATGATGATTGGATGCAGCATCAAATCCAACACCTTCCTGCATGGCGTGGAGCAATGGAATGTCCCCAGGGAAATCGTCTTCGCCCCGCAGCAGCAACTGCTCTACTCGGAGGACGCCGCAGGACGCCGAGTCGCCGTCCCATCCTGGCGCCACCAGGGTGCGCACTCCGCCTACTATGACCGCCCCGAGGCGATGTATCGCCAAAACGGTGTTCTGCGGGACCGCCGCTTCGGCGACGCCGTGTGCCACATTTTCGACTGCGAGAAACTGGCCGCCCTGGTGAGTGAGATACTCGCGTACAACCCGTATTATTTCACCCCGAAAGAGCAATAAAGGTTCTCTTCCGCACGGATTCGCCCCGTTGGACGTGGGTGTAGCCCACACTTCGGAATGCATACCTGTCAACCAGATGGCATTCTGCCATTCCCTTTGTGCCGGCGAAAGATTTTTTCCAAAAACCGATTTGCAATTCGGCGGAAAGGGGTTAATTTAACCTTTATTCAACGTTAAATAAACCTTGTTTTCCACATGACAAACAAGCGGGTCACATTGAAGGAGATCGCATCGCGTTGTGGCGTATCAGCGACCATGGTGTCGGTGGTGGTGAACAGGCGCGAGGGTCGTATCGCGTGCTCGGAGGAGTGTCGGCAGCGGATACTGGCGACGGCGCGTGAACTGAACTATGTGCCGAACATCATGGCGCGCTCGATGGTGTCGCAGCGTTCGCCCGTGGTTGCAGTCATGCTCCATACGGAGGAGTCCGCATTCACGTCCAGCGGCGAACCTTACTTCAACCAGTTGTTCCCAGGACTGACGTTCCGCCTGAACAGCCATCATCTGGAGGCGTTGTTCGTGCCCTTCCGCGACGAGGCAGAGCAGTTTTCCCGTCTGCAGGAACTGGTGGGAAGCGGTTTTCTGGGCGGGGTCATCACCAATCTCATCCAGCATCGCTACGACAGGCTGGCGGCATTCCTGCAAGAGTCACCACTGCCCTACATGCTGCTGGGCTACCCATACCCATACGACTGCCACTGCATCTACAGCGTGAGCAACAGCGAGAGACACCTTGCGGAACTCCATCGGCGCCACGCCACCAGCCAGGCGATGCTGCTGACCCACGTTCAAGGCAAACTATGCGGTTTCCGCTATCCATTTCCCCAGGATTACCTATGGCTGGTTGACCCCATTGAGGTGAATGACGAACTGCTGGACGCCCCCGACACGCTTTTTGTGTGCGCAGGGTACGAGGTGTGGCAGAGTCTGCCACGAAAACCGCGCCATCCGGTCATCCAGGAGTCCGAAACGTATTTCAACCTCGTGCCATGCCGGTTCGACCGTCTTCTGCTCCAAGCCAGCCGCAGGCAAATCATCGAACTCGCCGCACAGCAGATGAATGAATGGATGAACACGGGGTGCGAACCCGCCACCCGCCAGAATCGACTTTTGAACACCACCCGACTCTTCCTTTCAGGAGAAACATTGCCATGAAGTCCACCCGCACACCACATTTCACGCTCGTCGAACTGCTGGTAGTCATCGCGATAATCGCGATACTGGCGTCAATGCTGCTGCCGGCGCTGTCCAAGGCGCGCCAGAAGGCGCGCACCATCTCCTGCGTCAACAACCTTCGACAGTGGGGGCTGTGCATCACCCTCTATGCCGACGAGTATGAGAATTTCCTCATTCCCCATGAAACCACCCCCGTGAATGGCGGCGCAACCCCCATCTACTGGAGCCACTGGACATCGACCACCCGCCAGATGGCAGCCGGCAATGTCTCCGAGGATACCTGGCAACGGGGCGGAAGCATCAACGGCTGCCCCGACACCTCCGACACCAAGCCTGGCTCCAAGGACGGCACCCCCACCACCAGTTGCGAACGTTTCCTGAGTTACGGCATCTGCACTACGGTGATGGGAACACAAGCGGAACCGCACAAAACAGGACATCTCCAGAACCCATCCAAATACGTGGCGTTTGCCGACGCCAAATACTGGAATTTCTCCCGTTCGACCTACCATTCAGGCTATGACAAGGGAACGAGGCTGGGGCGCCGCCACAATGGGGGGCGCGCCATCAACCTCACCTTTGTCGATGGACACGTGGAGACCAATTCCTCCCCTGCCATCCTGTCGCCGGCCAATCCGACTCTGGCGATGTTCGACCCGCGCCAGGACGAGGGCAACAAGGCCTTCTACAATTGAGGTGAACGCATGTCCTTCAAGCCACTTTTCCTGACCCTGCTGACCGCCATTCCCCTGTTTGCCCAGGAGGATGTGCGGAAAGCGCTTTCCGTGCCGCTTCCGCCGTCCCCGCGCACCAGGATGCTCGACAGGACGAGGCTCTACCCCCGCATCCAGTCCAAGTATGACTTGATGTACAATTACCTGGACGGCTACACGCTGGGCTCCGGCACCTTCTTCGACCGTCCCCTCTTCTTTGACCGGACGCTGGCGGAGAATCCCCTCCCCCTCTACGACAAACTCAGTTCTCCCAAAGGGTTCTGCCGCGATTTGGACTCCGCTTTGGAGTTCACGGACGGCTTTGCCATCTTCATGGCAACGCGGCTGCCGCGCACCGTCCGCCCCATCCAGTTTGCCACGGAGGCTGGGTATCGGGGGGCGCTGCTGCTGGAGACCCCTCCTCCCAGGCTGAAGATGACCGAGGAGCTCATGACGCAACTGGACATGGCGCTGAACTCCGAGGCCGTGCTCAAATGGCAGGGAAAAGTCATCGTCAGCAGTTATCACGGCGAGGTCTATACGCCAGAAGAGTGGCGGGAACTTCTGAAGCCCTATCGGGAGAAATACGGTGACAAGGTGCTCTTCACTGCGGAACTGCGGAACTGCGCCTACCGCATCAACTCCTCCTACAACAAGCACGGAGGATTCCTAACCGCCGAGGAGGTCGAGGAATACAAGGCCCGCATCCGCTCCTATCTGGAGGTGGTCGATGGCATCAACTTCTCCGGCTCCAACCATCTCACAGGACGGGAGGCGGGCTATCCTGAAAACGTGTTCAATGCCGAGTGCTACGCCAGATTCATCGTCCCCATCTTCGCCTCCGTGCTGGCGGAACCCGCCTACAACGGCAGGAAACTGCTGGGACTAAGCGCACACCGGGGCTATGCCCAGGTGCGTCACACTGGCAGCAACATTGACGAGATGTGTACCAGAGGATTGAGGCAAAGCCTTCAGGCAGCGCTGTCCGCCAACCCCGACTACATCATCATGCCGGAATGGAACGAACTCAACGAGAACACCCATCTCCAACCGCTGGTCGGCAACGCCAAAAGCACCACCAGAGTCGTCAATGCCATCATGGGACGCACCACCAGAGACGTTGAGCGCATCTACCCGAACATCATCTTCAGCGCGCGCCAGGAGAACGATTTGTCATGGCCCGTTCCCATCGAACTGCTGGGGCTGCCGGACGCAGGAGGCGGCCCGTCGCAGGTCACGTTGCGACTGCTGGATGCGCAAGGAAAACTCGTCAAGGCATTCCCGCCGCACACCTTCTCCCACCGGGCCATCGAGGAGGATTTCCATCTGGAGGAGAGCGCACCTTACGCGGGGAGCCGCATCCTCATCCCCGAATTGGAGATAACCTGGGAGGGACGCACATGCGTCATCCGCGATGGGCTGCCCTGCATCCGCCTCTCCACGCCCCCCGTCCAACTCCAGACCTACGTCAAGATTCCGCTCCGTGACTTGCCCGCACCCGATTGCCTCCAGGCCAGCCTCCGCATCCAGGACGGGATGGTCACCGCCACAGGGCGATTCCATTTTCCCGAAAACCTGGCTTACCTGGAACTGCTGGCCAACGACACCCCCATCGCGGCTCTGTCCGACAAGGATGACTATGCCGCACCGCCTGGGAAAATCCTGCTCTGCTGGCAGCGAAGCGGCCCCCTGGTCAGCGGTTTGAATTCAGGCGACCTCTCCATCACCGCGGTGAAAGGCGCCATCGAGGCGCGCACGCCACACGTCTATGGCATGGCGGGCATGGCGGTGCCCCAGCAGACAGGCAACACGCTTTCCGGTCCCATCGGCGGCGGCTCCTTCTGCCGCGAATGCTTCTTCTTCGCCACGCCGGACGCCGTTCTGGAGGTGAGCGAGCGTGGGGAGGCCACCACTGTCGCCGTCTCACAAGTCCTGCGGCATGGGCGCTACCGCGTCGTGGACTCGCACGGGGTCTCCTGGCAGTTGCTCCAAATGAAGGATTTGCCGGAAATGCCGTTCCCGCTGGACAGGGAATCCGGCGATTTTGCTCTAGCCGCACAGCTGTCAGACCGATTCAACGCGGTCTATTGCATACGCGCCGTCACCAGAGAGGGACGGGTCTTCCGCACACTGCCCATGGTGGCAAACGGACCTGACGGTCCGCCGGTCGATTTCCCCGTGTTCGACCTGCTCAAGGACGCCCGCGCAGTCCGTGAGATACCGCAATCGCTGGTTCGCGACCTCCGCTACGTCTTTTCCCCAGAAGCGGGCACACTGATGCTGGCGGAGGATGGCCGCCGCGAACACGACGCCGTGCTGGGCGGATTCGACTACCGCACACACAGCGCGCCAGGCTGGAACGTCCTCCTGGCACCGCAATGGCGGCAATACGGGGACGGCAAGTGGGAACTGGTGTTCGCCAAAGGCGCCGGAATCCTCCTGGGGCCGCCCGTCTTCTCGCGCAGCGCATTCCTCGTCGAGATGGACGTGCAATTCGACAATGTGGAAGACCAGACCGTCTTGGCGGCCATCGGCGAAAGGCTCACGCTTCAGGTCAAAAAAGGACGGCTGCTCGGCAGCATCACCCCCGCAGCCAAACGACTCCGCTGGACAGCCCCCAAGGATTGCCGTCTGGAGGCAGGTCGTTTCTATCACCTCGCCCTCCGCTATGATTTGGAGACGTTGACCTGCGAGGTGGACGGCACGTCGGTCGCCACGCTCCCCGTGACCGGGAACATCGCCGAAGGCTGGGTGCTCTGTGTCGGCGGATGCGCCATCAAGCCCCCGCCCGCGAAGGCGAATGTCCTCTATCGTCCGCCGCAGGCCACCAATACCCCCAACGAGGGCTTCCGGTTCAGCGGAGCGCTCCGCTCCCTGCGGGTCGCCAACTGGCCCGGTCGATGAGGAGACAGGCAAAAAACAAACCCTCTGCAACTGGTACTGACCGCCCGGAGCGCGGTCTCCCAAACCCGCCACCCGCGCCTGATTCCACAGACAGGTTTGGCAGCCCGCGATCCTCGCGGCCAATACGGCCTCTGGACAGTATCAGTGGTCAGTGACTGAAGAATCACAAAAAAAAACAGGTTTTTCCCGGGAATTTCAGGGAAGCCACTTGCGAAAAGGAGAATATGGGTGATATTTATCACCGCCTGTGGAATTCCTCCCAGGCCGCTGTTCGACAGCGCCGTTTTTTTGTCACACAAAAAAGGAGAATGCCATGGAAGCAGAATTTTACGATGTGAAAGCGCACGCGAAGGTCAAGACCAAGGTCACCGAGAAAGTCAAGTACGACAATGGCCGTTACGCTTTCAAAGGCCTGACCAAGGATGGTCGCTCCCTGACCCGCTTCGTCAAGAAGGAAGACTACGACAAGGCGAAGATCTGAAACATGGCTTTGACCTTCGGCGGGAGTCGGGGCAAAAGCCCTGGCCGGGATGCCATACCCCGTGCCCTCCCGTAATCATCGGGCCGCAGTGACTTTTCATCGAGTCACTGCGGCTCTTTTGCGTCTTTCATCAGCCAGGAGATGATTTGGGCGGACGCCTGCTCTGGCAGACGGTCGTTCTCGACGATGCAGTCCGCCACGCCGCGATACAGCGGCTCGCGTATCCCGTACATTCCGCGAACTGCATCCAAATCGGTGGAGAGGGGGCGTCCCACATTCAGTTCGACCTGAGCCAGTTCACGCTTCAGCCACACCACGTATGAGTTGCCGCGCAGATTGCGGCGGTTCTCCTCCCGCAGCACAGCGCCTCCACCAGTGGCAATGACCACGCCACTTCGCTTTGCGGCAGCCGCCACCGCCGCCTCCTCCCGTGCCCGAAAAGCGCCCTCGCCCTCCCTGGCGAAGATTTCGGCGATGGAGCATCCCGCATCCTCGACAATCAGTTGGTCGGTGTCCACCAGTTCCCGCCGGAGGGCCTTTGCCAGCAAAGTTCCGATGGCGGTTTTGCCGCAGCCAGGCATCCCAACCAATGCGATGTTCGCCGTGTCACGGCGAATCCGCGCGACCGTGCGCGGAGTCAATTCCCTTGGCAGTTCCTTGCCCAGAAAGTGGCCAGCCGCCACCCTGCCCTGCTCGACAAGCATCAGCAAACCATCCCCAGTGGCCAGTCCGCGCTCCAGGGCGGATTGGACAAGTCGCGTACGCATGGGATTGTAGATGAGGTCAAGCACCCCCGTCAGACGCGGGAAAAGCGCGAGGTCCACCGGGCAGCCGCCATTGTCGGGAAACATTCCGACGGGGGTGGTGTTGACCACGATTTCCGCATCCCCATGGAGTTGCGCCACATTGGAATAATCGACCGGTCCCTGACGGGAGACGGCGACGGCGCAGCGCACCCCCTGGTCAGCCAGCACAGCGTGAACCGTCAGGGAGGCACCGCCCGTGCCCAGCACCAGGACTTTGGCGCCTGGCCAGCGGATGCCTGCCCTCTCCGCCATGTAGGAGAAACCGGCATAGTCGGTGTTATGGCCGTGCAGCAGGCCATCCGTTCCGCGCACCACCGTATTCACCGAGCCGATGCGCCGGGCCTCCGAGGTCACGACGTCACAGCACTCCAAGGCCACCTTCTTGTAGGGGATGGTCACATTCAGGCCACGGAAATCGCCGTGACGGATGAAGTCCGGCACCTCTTCAGGCTCCAGTTCCTGCATGAAATAGCTGTACTGGCCGAAGGCATGGTGAATCAACTGCGAGTAGCTATGGCCGAGTTTGCGGCCTATCAGACCATATTTTTCTGTCATGGGGAAAAAAGAGCAGGCGTTCAGTTCTCGGAGTACCAGCCGAGGAAGTTGAAGGTATCGAGGTCGGCGGCCAGGCCGTCCAGGAGGTGAAGCACCGAAGGAGTGCATTCCTGCGCGGCCAGGTCAAAGTAGAAGCGGAACTCGAAGTCGCTGCCCGGTGCGGGGCGTGACTCAAGTTTGAGCAGGTTCAGTCCCAATGCCGCGAACTTGGAAAGGATCTGGTAAAGCGCGCCTGGACGGTGCGGCAGGGCCAGCACCAGCGAAATGCGCGAGGCGCCAGGGTAGATCTGCATATTCTTGGAGATGCAGATGAAGCGGGTGTAATTGTTCGCGCCATTCTGCACATTGTCCGCCAGAATCGCCAGATTGTAGAGCCGCGCGCAGTTGCGGGAGGCCAAGGCGCCGATGTCGTCGCGCCCTGCATTCGCCACCATTTCCGCCGCGCCGGCGGTGTTCTCCGCAGGGATCGGCTTGATGCGGGGATGGTCGCGGAAGAACTGCTCGCACTGCCCCAGCGCCTGCGGGTGGGAATAGACCTCCCTGAGATTCTCCAGCGCAACTCCCGGACGTGCCAGCAGGGAGTGGGTTATCTGCATTTTGGCGCTGCGGGCAATGTAGAACTTATGTTCCAGCATCAGGTCATAGACCTGCCCGACCGTGCCGAAATTGGAGTTCTCGACCGGCAGCACACCGTATTTGCACAGCCCCTTTTCCACAGCCTGCGCAACCCCTGCGAAACTCCGAACGTATGTAATCTCCGGGACCTGGAAGAAATGCTCGGCGGCCACCTGGGCATTCGCGCCCTCCTCGCCCTGCACCGCAACCGTCGCGATATCGGGGAAATTCGGGGGAGTGAGCAGCCTGGCGGTCTGGATGGACTTGGAGAGTTCCCCCTCCACGGCATTGGAGTTCTGCTGATGGGCACGGCTGACATCCAGCAGGGCCGCATACAGCATCCTCACATATCCGCCCAGTTCAGGGGCCACCGCCTTGCTGACCCGTGCCAGTATCTCTCGTTCCCTCTGCGGCACGAAAGTAGGCAGATTCCGCTCACGCTTAATCCGCCCTACCTCTTCCGAAATGCGCATCCGCTCCTGGAAGCATTGCGCAATCTGGTCATCCAATTCGTCAATCCGTTTTCTGCAATCGCTCAATTCCATGTTCTTACTCCTTGTATCTATTCAACGCCTGGCTACTCCAATCCGCGCGGCCTGATGGCCTCGCGGGCAGGTCGGGGTCTCTCGTTTAGCACGCCAGCTCAAGATGGCAAATCTGTTTCCGGACATGTCAAAGCATGTGGGGCACTGAACCGCTATTTTTCCAAAAGCAAATCCAGACAGCCAACGGCGAGGCAAGACTCCACGACGGGGACGGCGCGGGGGGCGATGCAGGGGTCATGACGCCCCCGAACCGCCAGAAGGGCATTCTCCCCTGTCGTCAAATCCACCGAATGCTGCTCCTTGGCGATGGAGGGGGTCGGCTTGATGGCCACCCGCACCAGCAGGGGCATCCCCGTGGTGATTCCCCCCAGCACTCCGCCATGATGGTTGCTGGAAGTCAACACCCGCCCATCCTTCATCCGCCACGGGTCGTTATGCTCGCTGCCACGCATCCGGGCGGACGCAAAGCCCGCGCCGAACTCCACGCCACGCACCGCAGGGACGCCGAACAGCAACGCGGCCAGGCGGTTCTCCACGCCCTCGAACATGGGGGAGCCAAGCCCGCCAGGAAGGCCAATGGCCGCACCCTCGATGACGCCGCCCAAGGAGTCCCCCTCCTGCCTGGCCAGACGGATGGCCTCCTGCATCCTCTCCCCGCTGGCCAAATCCAGCACGGGAAAAACGTGCTCCGCCGGCTGGCGCAGTGCGGCGGCATCAATCTCCATCGGGTCGAAAGGCGTGTCCGCGATTTCGGCAACACTGAGAAGGTGCGCGCCGACATGGATTCCCCGACGGGCCAGAATCTGCCTGGCAATGCCGCCCGCAATGCACAGCGGCGCGGTGAGCCGCCCTGAAAAATGCCCCCCACCACGGAGGTCATGGCAATTGCGATAGCGAAGGGAGGCGGGAAAGTCCGCATGGCCAGGGCGGGGGACGCGCCGCAATCCGTCGTAGTCCGCGCTTCGCTGACTGGTGTTGCGAATCAAGGCGGCCAAGGGCGCGCCTGTGGTGCGTCCTTCCAGAAGGCCCGACAGATATTCCGGTTCATCCGCCTCCTGGCGGGAGGTGGCGTAGTCGGCCTTTCCGGGGGCGCGTCGTGCCAGGAAGGAGGCCAATTCGTCAAAGTCGATGGCTTCGCCTGGCGGCAATCCCTCGATGACCACGCCGATGGCGGGGCCATGGGACTCCCCAAAGATTTGGACATGCAGATGCTTTCCCCAATCAGATGACATGAACAACACCTCCTAAACTTGCAAAGTCCTGGGCAAACGACGGATATGACTTGGCAATCGCAGGGAATCCCTGGACTGTGACCGAGCCCGTGGCCACCACTGAGGCCAGGGCCGCGGCCATCACCATGCGATGGTCGTTGGCGGAATCCACCGTGCCGCCAGCCAGGGGAGCACACATGACCTCCAGAGCGTCAGGCAACTCACGGACTTTCCCTCCCAGCCTGGCGAGCAGCGTCGCCACAGCGGTCAGACGGTCACTCTCCTTCAGCCGCAATCGCCCGGCGTTGACGAACCGCGAGACTCCTGCCGCCCGCGTGGCCACCACCGCCAGCACGGGAAGCAAATCAGGAATGTCCCGCATGTCCACAGCGCAGGCGGACAAGGGGGATGGGTAGGCAGTGACCCCGGCATCACCCTCCTCCACCTTGCAGCCAAAGTTGCGCAGCACCGTCAGAATGGCCCGGTCCCCCTGTCCGCGGTCCGCCAGTCCCGTCACCGTGACAGGACGCATCCCCAGCGCTCCAGCCGCCAGCCAGACAGCCGCATTTGACCAATCCCCCGACACACGATATTCGCCAGGGGAGGCAAAAACCTGACCGCCTGGCACACGCCATCCGTTTCGGAATGGCTCCACGCGAATGCCAAATTCAGCCAATACCTGCATGGTCAAATTGACATAACTTGCCGACTCCAAAGCCGTGGACAGCGTGATTTCACTGTCGCCAGACAACCCTGGCAGGGCAAACAGCAGGCCAGAAACATATTGGCTGCTGACATTTCCAGGCAACTCGAAACGTCCCGCCCTGAGACCGCCATGCATGACCAGCGGAAGCCTGTCCCCGTCGATGCGCGCGCCGTTGGCGCGCAGGGTGCGCAGGAGGTCAGCCAGAGGACGCTGCGGCAGCCGACCCTCCCCCGTGACCGTGACAGGGAAGCCGGCTTTCGCCGCCAGCACGGGCAGCAGAAAGCGAAGTGTGGAGCCGCTCTCGCGGCACTCGATTTTCCGTGCGCAGGGGGAATGCGAAGGAGACACTGCGGCAATGTCACCGTGACGCCGCACCTCCCTGCCCAGCGCGGCCAGCGCCTCCGCCGTGGTCTGTATGTCGATGCTCCACTCCCCTTCCATCAGAAGCGTGGTCTGGGCGGACGGCGTCAACGCGGCTGCCAGCAAGGCACGGTGCGCCTCGGACTTGGAGGGGATGGCCCGGACGCAGCCGCCCAGCCCGCCAGGCCCAAAGGCAATCTGCATAGGCGATTTCTCAGTCATTGTCGGCCTCGTAGAACTCCTGCAATCCATCCAGCGGCAGGGAGAGAATGCGGCATTGTCCAAGTTCCTCCGGCACCACCAGGGAGATGTTCCCGCCCGAACGCTTTTTGTCGCCGCGCATGGCGGAGACCAGTTCACGCACGGGGAAAGGGGAGACCGTGGGAAGCCCCGCAGCCGACAGCCCTTCCAGAATGGCATTGCGAGCCTGACGGGAGGTTATGCCGCGGGCAGCGCCAGCGCGGGCGACCATCGCCATGCCCATCGCCACCGCCAGACCGTGGCTAACCCGGAATCCGCTGGCCAATTCAATGGCATGCCCCGCCGTATGCCCCAGATTGAGCAGTTTGCGTTCGCCGCGCTCAGTCGGGTCGCGCTCCACGATTTCCGCTTTGACGCCCGCACATCTGGCAATGGTCTCTTCCGCATAACCCAGGCGGACATCCGCAACAATGCTCCGAAACAACGGCGCATCACGCAGCATGCAGGTCTTGAGCACCTCGGCCAACCCGTCCAGACGATACTTTTCATCCAAAGTCTCCAGTGTGTCAATATTGGCAAACACCGCCTTGGGCTGATGAAATGCCCCAACCAGATTTTTCCCGCATCCAGCCAAATCCACTCCTGTCTTGCCGCCAATGGACGAGTCCACCATCGCCAGCAGGGTCGTGGGCAGTTGGATGAATGGCACGCCACGCAGCCAGATGGCGGAGGCGAATCCCGCCATGTCCCCCGTGACGCCGCCCCCCAACGCCAACACCACCCCGGAGCGGGTCAAACCGAATTCGGCAAAATAGGCCAGCATCGCCTGGATGGTACCCAGGTGCTTGGCGGACTCCCCTGCGGGGAAAACGTAATGCCCCGTCGGCAGGTCGGCAGCCCGGCAAATCCCCTCCGCTTCGGCCAGGTAAAGGGGCGCCACCCGGCTGTCGCTAACCACGATTGCCTCCGTATGCCCCGCCAGGGCCTTCGACAATCCGGCGGGCCACCCGCTTCCGATATTCACCTCGTATTCGGGAGTTGTCTTGATGAACAGTGTTCGCATATTCGCAAGGGTGTTAAGTTATAATTTGTCCAGTTCGGCCTTGGCCCGTGCCCCCTCGTCCAGAAGCCGGCAAAGGGTCTCCTGGTCTTTGGCGGCAAGGGCCTCGCGGTACTGTTGAAGGTTGGCGAGAAATTCATCCAGTTCCTCCAGCAAGGAGGGGGAGTTCCGCAGGAACAGTTCCGTCCACATCCGGGGCTGCAAAGTGGCGACGCGTGACATGTCGCGGTAACTGCCGGCGTGCATTCCGACGCGGCGCGCCGCCACCTTGCTCTTGACGTATGCGCTGGAGATGAGGTGCGGCAGCTGCGACGTGAAGGCGATTACGCGGTCGTGCTCCTCAGGCGTCGTGATGGTGATGCGCGCAAAGCCAAGACTGAGAAAGAACGCCTTCGCCTTGGAGAGGAGCTCGATTCCCGTGCCCATCGGGGGCAGCAGGATCATGGAGGCCCGGTAGAACAGGTTTGGCTGCGCCGCCGCGAAGCCGAAGCGCTCGATGCCCGCCATGGGATGCCCGCCAATGAATGAAAAGCCATGCTGCTCAGCCAAGGCGCCGCCCAAGGCGCAGATTTCCGACTTGATTCCGCAGCAGTCCACCACCAGGGCTCCCTTGCGGAGACGGGCGGCGTTCTCCCGCAGCCAATCCAGGGTGGCCTGCGGATAAAGCGCCACCAGAACGAGGTCACAGGACTTCAGTTTGGCGGGCGTGAGCACGTCATCCACGGCGCCGACCATTTTGGCCCGCAAAACCACCTGATGCTCCTTGTCCATGCCCCAGACCGTATATTCGCCCGCCCGCTTGGCCGCCATGGCCAGCGACCCGCCAATCAGGCCAAGACCGATGATGCCGACTTTCATTTTCACGGTTGAACCTCCTATGAAACACACCGTGTTTCCTGCGTCGTGTTGACGGCGGCGAGGAAGCCGCCGCTACCTTTACTCCTATGAAACACACCGTGTTTCCTGCGTCGTGTTGACGGCGGCGAGGACGCCGCCGCTACTTCTCCTCTCCCAATCCCAAGGCGGAACGAACGGCCTTGACTTTGCGGACAACCTCCGCAAACACCTCTGGCAGCAGCGCCTGCGGACCGTCGCAAAGCGCGTGGGACGGGTTGTTATGGACTTCGATTTCCAGTCCATCGCAGCCGGCGGCGGCTGCTGCGACCGCCATCGTGGGAACCAGCCTGGAGTAGCCTGTCGCATGGCTCGGGTCCACCACCACAGGCAGGTGGCTCATCTGATGCAGGACGGGGACGGCGGAAAGGTCCAGCGTGTTGCGGGTCGCCGTCTCAAAAGTCCGGATGCCCCTTTCGCACAGGATGACCCGTGAATTGCCGCCGGCCATGATGTATTCGGCGCTCATCAGCAGTTCCTGAATGGAGCCGGACATGCCGCGCTTCAGAAGCACGGGCTTGTCGATGGTGCCCAGTTTCTTCAGCAACTCGAAATTCTGCATGTTGCGCGCCCCGACCTGGATTACATCCACATCCTCAAAGAGCGGCAGATGAGCAATATCCATGATCTCAGTCACGATGGGCATGCCGGTGCGGCGCCTGGTTTCCAGCAGCAGGCGGATGCCCTCCTCATGCAGGCCCTGGAAATCATAGGGCGAGGTGCGGGGCTTGAA
>JAFRLP010000154.1 GCA_017431185.1 Victivallales bacterium
CACCCGCGCCTTGGCACGGGTGTATGCAATAACGTCTGCTTATGTGGACAGCACCGCCATCCACATATCCCTTCCTCAATCGTCAAAGAGGACGGGGGCGGTCACCTCGCCGTTCACGATGGAGTGGTGGATTCCGTTGGCCACGCCATAAGGCGTGATGAATGTATAGTGTACGCCGCACTTGGTTCGGGTCACCTGGCGGAATATGGAAAGCCG
The DNA here is from genome assembly GCA_017431185.1 of Victivallales bacterium. The sequence continues at coordinate 217 of JAFRLP010000154.1, forward strand.
GTCGCGCAGTTGCCGTTCATATTCTTTCGTAATCGCAAACTCGCCATCGGAGAACTTGATTTCGCAAAGATTGATCATTTTGTCGGCACGTGCAATCAGGAGGTCGATTTGCGCTCCTTTCTCTGGCAACTCGCGCGATGACTTGAATGGGACATACCGCCATGCGGAAACTTTTGTCTCGACTCCCGAAATGCCCAGGGCCTTCTTTATCTGCGGCAAATGTGCAAGACAGACAAGTTCAAAGGTGAGACCTTGCCAGGCTGCGACCTGGGGCGACTGAAAATGATGCGACCAGAACTCCTCGTCATAGTTGCGCTCGCCATTGAGATATCTGAAATAGAAAAGCGTATAGAAATCGGTCAGACGGTAGATGGCATTCTTGCTCTTGCTGCCGAATTGCGAATAAGATGCTATGAAATCGCAGCGTTCCAGATTCTTCAGGACCTTCGTGAGATTGCCGCCTGACAAATTGACGGACGAGGATATCTCATCACGTGTCAATCCCTCACGGTGGCTGGCCAAAGAACGCACCACGGAAATGTAACGTTTCGCATTGCTGAACAATGCATTGTACAACTCGTCAAACTCGATGCGCAACCCACCGTCCCGACGGAAAAACAGCCGATCGACATTCTGCGGAACACTGAATTGCGGCTCAAGCATGCTCCAATAGAAAGGCACGCCGCCAAGAATCATGTAGCATTGGATAAACTGGTAATAGTCCCAGTCAAACCCTTTGCCTGCCAAATAATCCCGGCATTCACCCAAAGTGAATGGCCGCAGATAAATCCGCCTGGTGATTCGGTTGTGAAGGCCACCTGGATTGTCGATCAGCTTTGGTGCCATAATATGCGCAAAACAGATTAAGCGAAGGAGACCTCCATAGTATCTGCGTGAACAATATCTTCGGCAAATCAGACCGTCCTGCGGGACATCATCGCATACCGCAGGGCTGCTTTTCCGCATCATTGGAAAGTTTCTGCGAATTTCCCCAAAAAAGGCCATAGTTCCTGCGCGGACGCAGGATGAGGGAATCCGCATCACGGGGCCAGGTCAAAATCTGCGATGCTCCCAGGGGAGACATCCCCTGAGAGCATTCCGTTCCCGGCGGCGATGGCGGCGGCCTTCCCCACAGCCTCCCCCAGGGTCATCAGTGTGCGCGACAGCCGGCATGAACCGTTGACAACATGGGTCACCCCGATTCCCCTGGAGGCAACCCAGAGATTGTCGTATTCCAGCGGCAGCGTCGTCTCGTAGGGAATGCCATACGGAATGCTGCCGAGAAGGGATTCCAGGTTCGTGCCATGGACATCAATGGGGTGGTCCGTCCGGGCGATGAAGCGGCGGGCCTCCGCCCCGCCTCCCGCCAGGACATCGTTCAAAGTGAGGATTCTCCGGGCGTGCAGGCGATAACTCTCCCGGATGCCCAGTTCCGGCGCGAAGCCGACCAGCGCCCAATCCCCATGGCGCCCCGACGCCACCTGCCAGCAATAGGAGAGATAGGCGCGTTCGTACTCCTCGCGGTCCGCCCGTGCGCGGTCTCCCGGAATTTCGGGGGAGAACGTGCCGTGTCCGCAGATATTGACCAGCATATCGCCACAGGGAAGTTCCACCGTGAAGAGTTCGTTGATGCGGGCGTATTCCGGAATATCGCTTTCCCTCAGATGAAGCGAAGGCGCGCTTCCCGGACGGACGCGGTAAATCCAGTTGACCTTGTTCAGGTCATGCCGGTCTCCGGTTTCAGGGGCGACGCTTTCATGGAAATCGTCTCTGGAATCCGCTCCCAGCATGGTGCGGCATCCGGCCATTCTTGCAACGGCAAGGACGCCGCTGGAATCGATGAAGCACCTCGCCTGAACCGCCTGGACGGAATTCTCCCGGAAAACCCGAATGGCCGTCAGCCGCCGCTTGGCTGCCTCCACGCCGATGCAGCATGCGCTGCCCATAAACTCCAGGCGGGGAAGTTCTTCGAAGATGTCCTTCAACGCCTTTCTGTACGCCCACAGTTCGAAGGGCATGGTCGGGTTTCGTTTTCCGTCCTTTCCGTTCCGGCTGGTCGTGAAGGGCATCTCAGGCGCGCCGCCCGGCATGGCGCGCATCCGGCTCCAGATTTCCCGGGTCAGCCTGGAATTGCCGCAGGTGGGCTCCCAGTTGTGCACCCAGGCGGAAGCCACCACGCCGCCAGGCGAAGGCGAGGCATCCAGCAGCAAGGTTCGCGCACCGGAACGCGCGGCGCCGATGGCCGCGCCGACGCCGCCGGAGCCGGCCCCCACGATGACCACATCATATACCGGATTCGTCATCTCATGCTTACATCGGCTGGATGTCCTGTATCAGCGGAAGCACCGTCATGTCGGGTATCGCCAGGTTTGGGGGCGTCTGAAGAATCGAAAGGACAACCGCCCCCAGCTGTTCGGGTGAAGTACACTTGGAGGCCAGTTCCGACTCGGAGGCGCCCTGTATTCCCGCCGCCTTGTTGAAATCCGTCTGGCCCCATGACGGTGTCAGGCAGGAGACGCGGACTCCGTAAGGTCGCATCTCCGTGTAGAGGCCATGGCTGAATTTGGCGAGTCCCGCCTTGGCCGCCGTATAGACGCTCCAGGCCGGCCAGGCATAGAGCGCGCAGACGCTGGAGATGTTGATGATGTCTCCGCGGCACCGCTCCTTCATCAGCCTGGCCGCACGGGCGCATCCCAGGATGCATCCGGTCAGATTGGTCGAGATGGTGGCGATGATATCCTCATCCCGCTGTTCCGCCACGGGGACGATCGCCCCCCCCGCCCCCGCGTTGTTGACCAGGATGTCCACGTCGCCTCCCATTTTGTCGAAGACGCTGTCCCAGTCCGCGCCATTGCAGACATCCGCCCTGACCGGATGCGCACCGATTTTGGCGGACGCCGTTTCAAGTTTCGCCTGATTGCGTCCGGTAATCCACACCTCGGCTCCCGCCTTGGAGAGGGCATTGGCGATTCCAAATCCGTAACCGCCCGCGCCTCCGGTCACCAATGCCTTTTTTCCAGTCATCTCCGTCATCGTCATCTCCTTGTTTCAGGTGCTTTTCCTCATGCGTCCGCCGCGATTCTCGCGCAACATCTTCCATGTCTTTTCCCGACGGCACTGCTCACTGCACTTGATTCACGGATTCCTGTTGTGGAAATCGTCCATGTAATATAACATGGACAGGCATCGTATTCCAAATCAATTTCATCCCAATTAACATTGTTTTTTGCCCAGGCGCAACCTTTCCATCCGATGATCCGAACATGAAACCGAAACAGGAGACGCCCGATAAACCTGCGTTCCGGAAATACGCCAAAGGCGAGCTGCCGAGATTGCAGTTTCATCCCATTGGAAATTTACTGTAAAAACGCACCTACTTTCCAGCCACTGTCCTGCCAGAATGCGCACACCTCATTTGCAAACGGCTCTTCTTTGAGTTACATTACGACTGTATCTCAAAACAGTGCCTTTGCTCCATCTAAAAATACCCTTTCCCATTCCATGAAAATAGCCTGGTTCAAAAAGGTCATCTCCCCTGAAGTCGGCGCATTTCTGGCCGGCTACAGCCTGGTGGACAAGTCCGTGGCAAAACTCGATGATTTGTACGCGGACGGACTTTGCATAACGGATGGCGAGCGCAAAGTCCTGCTCATCAGCCTGGATTTGCAGGGACTGGACGGTTGGTTCATCCGACGTGTCCGCACGCAGTGCGCGGAAATCCTTTCAGTGCCCGAATCCGCCGTCATGCTCTCCTGCACCCATACGCACACGGGACCGGAGACCCGCACGATGGCCGCCCACCCTGAGCAACTTCACACCGCCTATCTGGACAAACTGGAAAAAACGCTGGTCGAGTCCGTGCGCGAACTCACCATGCGGGATTTTCTCGAATGCGATGTCTGTTTCTACTCGGGGCTATGCGATGAGAACCGCAACCGCCGCTACTCGGCGGGCGACAACCACGCGACCTTCACCCCACACCGCAGGGAGGTGCTCCCTGGCTGCAACGGTTTCACGGACCGGGAACTGGGCGGGCTGGTGTTCTGCGACAGCGACACCCATCTGCCGACCTACGTGGTGGGCAACTACGCAGCCCATCCGCTGGCGGGCCACTCCCCTGGACTGGGCGGCCTGCGCATCTCGGCGGATTTCCCTGGCGCCTTCCGCGAGTATGTGACCCGCAACCTCGGCGCGGAGACCATGTTCGTCTCTGGCGCGGCTGGCGATATGGTTCCCAAACAGGATGAGCTGGGTGACGAGGCCATCCGAGGCATGGGCACTCGCTTGGGCATGGCCGCCATCGGCGAAATCATCGAGGCGACCCGCAACCCGCTGCGCTTCGCCATGAAGGACGCCAAGGTCGGCAGTTCCATCCGCACCTTCACGGTCCCCCTGCGGGCCAAATACCGCAACAACCCCAGCCGTCTCCCCAAAGAGTACCTGGGACGCGATGACGCGGAACTGGAAATCCAATGCCTCGCCATCGGCGACGTCTGCTTTGTCGGCGTGCCAGGCGAACTCTGCGCCGAACTGGGACAGGAAATCAAATGGCACAGCCCGTTCCGGCGGACTTTCATCGCCTACAACTCCACGGCGTATTTCTCCTACATGGGGCCAGCCAACTTCCTGGTGGCAGGCGGCTACGAGGCCTCCAGCCAGCGCTTTGGCGCGCGCGGCGGCCTGAAACTGGTCAACACCGCCTCCGACGCATTGTTCGAACTGCGCGAGAGCCTCTATCCCAGCGAAGGGGAGGAGCCATATCCCGACAACTGCGCCGACTCCCTGGTCAATATCCTGCCAGGACGGTAACGTCAAATTGCGCCAAAGCCTTCAGCTGTGCAATTTGGGGCCGACAGCCGGGGGCGCATTCTGTCAAACCAGACTGGGTTCAAGTATGTGGACGGTGCTGGCAGGCTGCGCTCTGCTGAGTCCATTTCAACCGAAGCAAGCCAGCAATCTCCAATTGCGCCGGAGGGATTATTGAACGTGAAAATCCACGTTGAAACCACGCCAAGGTCAAATTGACTCTGGCGTGGTTTCAACATGACGCCTGGTCAGAATGTCGATGATTCTGTGCCGCAGCCGAAAAAACCATGATGGTTTCTCCGGCCAGTCATGGATTGTAATCGGTTTTTCCAGGGGGAGCAATACGTCGGCGGAAGCTATAATCCGGAAATATTCGGCACAACCGCACCAGACGAGTGGACAAAGAGACGTTACCGCTTCACCGCCCCTGAAAAGGGCATCAGCACATTCGTCGGATTATTTATTCTGCAGGAAGACGACAAAACGCGGGTCAAGGAAGCAGTGTGGGACGATTTGACGGTCATTCCGGCATCCGAACGAAGTGCCGTGCTTTATCCGACAGGATTCCGGAACATGCAGACGGATGAGATGGGAACCGTTTCTGTAGGGTCGGCTCTGTTCGGTGAACTGAATCAGTGTCGGGAACATCTGCGACTGCTGCTTGATGTCGGCGGAGAAAGAAAACTTCTTTCCGCCGACCAAAACGGGATATATTCTGCGCAGTTCGGAAAAATTCCGGAGGGTCGAATCAAGGTCAAATCATGGTTGCTGGACACATGTCGAAAAACGATTGAGGCAAAACATGAATTCCACTGTTTTCATACAAACGACCTCAACACGATTCGCGGTTCGGTCTGGCTCGACCAGCACGGCAGAACCATTATGGATGGAAAACCAAGGCTACCCGTTGGTATCTACACCATGGACCTTACCGAAAAAGATTTGGAAATCCTCTCCGAATGCGGGTTCGACTTCATCATTCCATACACTCTTACGCTCAATTACCGTCCTGTCGGTTCGCAAGGCAAAAATACCTACAACCGCATACTGGGGGCGTTGGACGTATGCCGGAAATACAATCTCCGGGTCGCTTTGCCACTACTGAACGAGCAGGCTGGATTTGAAGGAAACCCAGACAGGGAATCGATTTACAGGAAAATGATCGAGACGGTTCGCTGTCATCCAAGCCTGCTTTGTTACTTTACCGCCGATGAAGTAACTTTGGAAAAACATGCGAGAAAACAACGCAGACGCGAGCAGATTGCAGAACTGGATCCGTTCCATCCGGTTTTTGTGAACGATTATGTACCCGATCGGTTTGCCCAGCAGCGCCGAATCTGCGATGTCTTCGGATATGACATTTACCCGATTACCGAAAGTAAAAACACGAGTCTGGCAGCATCCAGCGCCGAACTGGACCATTGGAGAAAACTGCCGCCGTTCCCCCTCTGGTTCATTCCCCAGGCATGGCAGGGCTGGCTGACTCATCGACAAATGCTGGCCCATGCGCTTTCCGGCGTCGTGTTCGGAGCAAAGGGTTTTGCCTTGTATTCCTACAATACCAACACCAACAAGAATCCGGAAATCACCGAGAAATAAGTTCAAGTTTTGCTGTTTTTTGCGGTACGCAACTTGTAGAAGGGCGCTTTATTGAGTAAATTAAAGGGATGCGTATAGGCCCTTCTGACGAATGGGCAAAGGCGTTGGCGGCGGATTGGGGATTTTTCCTTTGCTCCGCCGCCTTCCGATTTCAGGGAAATATGAACAAACCATGTGCGAAGATACGATGACCGTGAAGAAGCCGGATACGGTTTCCGTCGAACAAGATGCTCCACGCCTCACAGCCTATGTGTCGCCCCTGGAGGCCCTGGCCCTCTCCTTCGGCTATGCCATTGGCTGGGGGGCGTTTGTCCTGCCCGGCACCATGTTCCTGCCCAACGCGGGGCCTGCCGGAACCATCCTAGGGATTCTCATCGGCACGGTGGCCATGCTGGTGCTGGCATTCAACTACCATCGGATGACCGTGCGCATGAAAGGGCCGGGCGGGGCATACGGGTTCGTCTCCTCCGTCTTCGGAGAAGACCACGGCTTCCTGGTGGCCTGGTTCCTCTTCCTCGCCTACGTGACCGTCCTGTGGGCCAACGCGACGGCCCTTGTCCTGCTGGTGCGCTACCTTTTCGGCAATGCGTTCCAATTCGGCTTCCACTACAGCGTCCTCGGCTTTGACGTGTACATGGGGGAGGTGCTGCTCAGCCTCGGCTCAATAACCCTTTGCGGCCTCGTGTGCATTTTGGGCAGGCGTCTCGCCATCCGGCTTCACACGCTGCTGGCGCTCGTCCTTTTCACGGGGGTCGCGGTCTGCTTCGTGGCCGCGCTGCACAGGCACCAGGGCGGTCTGGCCGCCCTGGCTCCCGCATTCACGAAAGAGGGGCATCCCGCAATCCAGGTGCTCCGCATTCTTGCCATGGTTCCCTGGGCATTCGTGGGATTCGAGGCGGTCGTCCACTCCTCCGCTGAATTCCGGTTCCCCGTCAGACGCACGTTCCCGCTGCTGGCTGCGGCGGTCGTCGGCGCCGCGCTCATCTACATTCTCCTCGTGCTCCTGCCAATCATGGCCCTGCCAGAAGGATACGCGGCCTGGACGGACTACATCGGCGCGCTGCCGGGCCTGGAGGGAATACGCGCCATGCCAGTGTTCGCGGCTGCCAAGAGGGCGCTTGGCACGGCGGGCGTGGCCCTCATCGGCGGCTCCATGCTCTCCGCGCAGCTCACCGCGCTTTTCGCCACGTACATCGCCGTCAGCCGCCTCATGTGCGCCCTCGCCGACAACCGAATGCTCCCACGCTGGTTCGGGAAATGCAATCGGGACGGCACCCCCGTGAACGCCATTCTCTTCGTGATGCTCATCTCCGTCCCGATGCCCTTCCTGGGCCGCACGGTGATTGGCTGGCCGGTGGACGTGTCGAACCTGGGCGCGGCCATCGCGTATGGCTACACCTCAGCCACCGCCTTCGCCGTGGCCAGGCAGGAGAAGGGTTGCAGAGGCCTGGCGTCAAAGGCGGCGGGCGTCTTTGGAGTCGCGATGTCCATTGTGTTCTGTGTGCTTATGCTGGTGCCGAACTACCTTTCGGGCAGTTCATTTTCCAGCGAGTCGTACCTGCTCCTCTCCCTCTGGTGCATCATCGGCTTCCTGCTGTACAGGCACGTGTTCCAGATGGAGACGCGGAACAGCCTCGCCCACTCCACTGTCGTGTGGACTGCCGTGCTCATCGTGATTTTCTTCTCCTCGCTGATGTGGTTCCGGCTGGCGGTGTGCAATTCGGCAGACCAGGCATTCGGCGACTTCGTAGGCAAGGTCGTCACATCGGCGGACTACAAGGAGAGCCTGAAGCACGTGAAGTCCGACATGCTCTTCAAGTCGGCGGGGGAACTATGCCTTCTGCTCTTCTCGCTTCTGGTCATGCTCAACCTGTTCTCGCTTCTCCGCGAGCGTGAGAAGAACCTGATCGTCGAGAAGCTCCAGGCGGAGAAAAGCGCCAATAAGTCGAAAAGCTATTTCTTCTCGACCATAAGCCATGACATCCGCACGCCCCTGAACGCCATCATCGGCTTCTCCCAGATGCTCAAGATGGGGTTCAAGACCGAAGGGGAACGCGAACAGGCCCTCGACTCCATACTCCTGAGCGGCAAGGCCCTGCTTCGACTCATCAACGACGTGCTTGACTTCTCGAAACTCAAGGACGGACGCCTGGCGATTGTCCCCCAACCGACGGACTGCACCGCGCTGCAGCGCGAAATCGTGGACGCCATCCGAACCTCGGCCAACAAGCCGGCTCTTGATTTCCGCAACAAGGCGGAGCACGTGCCGCCCGTGATGGTTGACCCGCAGCGCATACGCCAGATACTGTTCCATCTGGTGGGCAACGCCGCGAAGTTCACCGAGACGGGGTTCGTGGAGTCACGGGTGTCGTTCAACAAGGCGGAAGGCACGGACTGCGGCACATTGAAGTTCGAGGTCGAGGACACGGGCTGCGGCATCGGCGAGGTGTTGATACTTCTAATAATTGGGGTAAAGTTTCTACTTTCACTTTCAATATTACTGATAGTATTAATGTTAATGATAAAATCAACTCTACATTGATTCAAG